>DASPMP010000072.1:0-7167 GCA_035626995.1 Gemmatimonadaceae bacterium | reverse complement strand
AGCCCCGCAATGCAGTTGGCGATTCCTTCTGCGTCGGAGAGTCCGGCGCGGTTGCCGCTGAACACGACGATCCTGGTCACTCCGGCATTCGCGGCCAGTGGAATGAGCCGTTCACCGTCGGCGACGAGTTTGTCGTGGTGGTCGGGACGATTGAAGCCTGTGGGGATGGCGCCAAAGCTGTTGGCGATGGCGCACTGTAGTCCGTGCCTCGCTGCCGTTGCCCACTCCGTCTCGCCGAGCAGCTCCACCGATTCATATCCGAACGACTTTGCCGCCGCACACAGGTCGTCGAGCGGGATGCGCGGGTAGCACCAGCGGCAGACGGACTGCTTGATGCGACCAGCGCGAGACGGTGTGGCGTTGGCTTCGCCGAGCAACGGGGTCGCGAGCAGCGCCCCCAGCGCCCCCAGCGCACCGAGCGCGCCGACCGCGTCGCGTCGTGACAGGTTCTTGTCAGAGCTCATTGCGTTTCATCGCGGCGACTGCATGGGCGGCTGCGCGCGCCGTGAGCGCCATATAGGTGATACTGGGATTCTGGCAGGCGGAGCTGGCCATGCACGCACCATCCGTCACGAACAGGTTTTTCACGTCCCACGCCTGATTCCATTGGTTGAGCACTCCCTCGTCCGGCGTGCGGCTCATGCGGGCGCCTCCCATTTCGTGGATGCAATGACCGGGCGGATTGCTCGAGCCGTGCTGCCGTATCTCCGTACAGCCCGCGGCGTCGAGCATCTCTGCCATCGCGACGGACATGTCCTTTTCCATGGCGAGTTCGTTCTCGCGCCAGCGGACATCGATGTGTGCGGCAGGAATCCCCCAGGCATCGGTGACCGTTGGATCGAGCGTCACACGGTTCTCGGCATGCGGCAGCGTTTCCCCCCAACCGGACGCGCCGAACGTCCACGGCCCGAGGTCGTCGATCAGCGATTGCTTGAAGGCGGCGCCATGGCCAGCGCGGCCAGACCCGCGCCCCCAGCCCGACCGCCCCGACCCTCCCTGCATTCCATATCCGCGCAGGAAGTCCTTGTGCGCCGTTGTCACGTTGCGGAAGCGCGCGATGTAGATGCCATTCGGTCTGCGCCCGGTCGTGCGCCGGTCCGTGAAGCCGGGATATGTGCCGTTGGCGCCAGAACCGAAGTGGTGATCCATGAGGTATCGGCCCAGCGTCCCACTCGAATTCGCGAGACCATCCGGGAATCGTTCGGTCTTCGAGTTGAGCAACAGCCGCACTGACTCGATCGCGGACGCGCACAGGAACACGATTCGGGACGTGAACTCCATCTCGTGACGCGTGCGGGCGTCGATGACACGCACGCCCCGTGCGCGGCCTCGGCCCGGGTCGTACAGCACTTGCGCCACCACGCTGTGCGGACGCAACACCAACCGGCCAGTGCGCCGCGCGGCCGGCAGCGTAGAGCCAATGCTGTTGAAGTACGAATTGGTGACGCAGCCCCGCTCACACGGGCCGCAGTAGTGACAGGCAAGTCGGCCATTGTGATTCTGCGTAAGCACCGCGGCGCGACCGATGGTCATCATTCGCTCGCCACCAAACTTGCCCGCGATCTTCTCCCGCGCGTCGCGCTCCACCACCGTCATCGCCATGGGCGGCAGGAACTCACCGTCCGGCAATTGCGCGATTCCCTCGCGCGCGCCGCTCACGCCGATAAACCGCTCCACATGCGAGTACCATGGCGCGATATCGCGATAGCGGATTGGCCAGTCGTTTCCATGACCGTCCCTGGCATTTGCCTCGAAGTCGAGGTCACTCCAGCGGTACACCTGGCGTCCCCACATGATGGAACGACCGCCCACCTGCCGCCCCCGAAGCCAGTTGAATGGCGCGCCGTCGGGAGTGGTATACGGGTTCTCGTTGTCGTTTACGAAGAACTGGTGGCCGACCTCGTCGCAGGCGTAACAACGTCGTTGGATCGGTTGGTCGCGAGCAAGCGCCTTGCGATCGCCGAGTCCGCGGAAATGCATCTGCCACGGCTGCACATGTTCGGCGAAATCCACGTTCGGGTCGACGGGGCCGCCCGCTTCAAGCACGAGCGTGCGTAATCCACGCTCGGTGAGCTCTTTCGCGGCCCATCCTCCCGCGATGCCCGAGCCGACGACGATGGCGTCGTAGTCCAGCGTCTCAGCCACGCTGCCCCCGCGACGGCTGCATCATCGGCGCATCGCCGAGGAACTGGCCGGGCATAACCTGGTGGCGCAGCACGTCTTTCATCACCATCTCGCTCGTGAAGTACCCGTGAATCACGAGCCCCTTAAGCCGCCAGTAAGTTCGATTCGGCTCAAGCGTGCGTTGGCCGCCCTCGATCGCGTCGAGGACCGCCGCGCGCTCATTGGGTGCGAGGTCGTGGAATACCCGTCCGGTATCCAGCATGACGGCGGCATCAAGCTTCTCGAGACCGGCGACGAACGCGTCGCGTTCCCCCTCGTCATAGTTCTCCGACACGATGACGTCCACGAACCGATGCACGCCCACGTCCGTCGCACCAGGGGTCTCGGTGCGCGGCAGAATGCTGTCTGCGAGGGCGCGGACCAGCGCGAGGTGGTTGTCACTCAGGCCGCTCGATGGACGCAACCCGGAGGCGACGCGTGCCCACGCCGCGCGTGCCTCGCCGGGTATCAGGGCGAGGAGTGCGGAAGCTCCCACAGTCTGCAATAGTTCGCGTCGGTCCATTCGGCTCGGCTCTCGGCTCTCGGCTTGAACGTGGGATACGTATCGCGTCTCGTCAATTGACGCCGGGTCCTCTACTTTCTGCGCATGGATCGCCGTTCGTTCATCGCAACCACCGCAGCACTTGCCGTCGGCACGCCGATGGTGGCGCGGACCCATGAGCCCTGGCGCCAACCGGTCCGTCCACGCCCGACAGCCGCTCAACTGCAGTGGCAGCGTGACGAACTTGCGATGTTCCTCCATTTCGGTGTGAACACTTTCACCGATCGCGAATGGGGAGATGGCACGGAGGATCCTGCCATTTTCAACCCCGCACAGCTGGACGCGCGGCAGTGGGCGCGAATAGCGCGAACCACGGGGTTTCGCGCCATGGTGCTCACCGCAAAGCATCACGACGGGTTCTGCTTGTGGCCGACGGCCACGACCAATCACTCCGTAAAGGCGAGCCCCTTTCGTGGGGGAAGTGGCGACGTCGTCCGCGAATTCGTGGAGGCGTGCCGGGCCGAGGGACTTCGCGTCGGCTTGTATTGCTCCCCGTGGGACCGCAATCACCCGACGTACGGCGACTCAGACCGGTACAACGCGGTATTCCATCAACAGCTCACGGAACTGCTGACGCAGTACGGCCCAATTCACGAAGTGTGGTTCGACGGGGCGAATGGCGAAGGACCAAACGGGAAAAAGCAGGTGTACGACTGGCCCGCCAACTTCGGCCTTGTGAAGCGTCTGCAGCCGAGCGCTGTGATTTTTTCGGACGCGGGGCCTGACGTGCGCTGGTGTGGCAACGAAAAAGGTATGGCTGGTGAACCCAACTGGTCCACCGTGGATCCGGCCCTCGTTCCGTATCCCGGCGCCGATGGTCCGCGCATTATTGCCGCGTTGCAGCATGGCGACCGTGATGGCTCCGTCTGGCGCCCGTCCGAAGCGGATACCTCCATCCGGCCTGGATGGTTCTACCATCCTGCCCAGGATGGCGACGTGCGATCGGTGGAGAATCTCGTCGAGCTGTACTTCAATTCCGTCGGCCGCAATTCCAAGCTGCTGCTCAACGTTCCTCCCACGCGCGCCGGCCTCATTCACGACGTGGACTTCGCGCGTCTCGCGGGGATGCGCTCGCGACTCAATGCCTTGTTCGCGACCGACGCCACCGCCGCATCACCAGTCGAGTCAGACATCCGCGGCCGACGTGCAAGCAGCAGCGTGCGACTCCTGAATCCTGCGCGCATCGGCGTCGTCCGCCTGTCCGAAGACATCGAGCAGGGACAAATGGTCGCGCGCTACGAGCTCGCCGGCCTTGTCGATGGCACATGGCGGCCGCTAACCGCGGGCACCACCATCGGCCACGCAAAGCTGGATCGCTTTCCGGCCGTCACCGTATCGGCCCTGCGAGTGACGGTGACGGACGCCGCCGATACGCCCGGCCCCATCGGTATTTCCGCCTATGCTGCTCCGGGCGAATCGGCCGGCTAGTCCGGGACCGTCAGAGTTCCTCTGAGGCGAATATCCCGGGATGAGGCGCCCACGAGGATCCGATAGCTCCCGGGCTCGACGATCCAACGCATGTCTGCGTCGAGCATTCGCAGCGCCGAGCGCGGAAGCCGGAACACGACATCCCGCGCTTCTCCCGGCTGTAGCTCGACCCGTGTGAAGCCTTTCAACTCCATGACGGGTCGCGCCACCGACGCCAGAACATCGCGTATATACAATTGCGGCACTTCAGTGCCTGGCACTCGGCCCGTGTTACTTACGGTGAATCGCACCATTGCAGCGCTGTCGGCTCCGGATATCGGCTCGACCGCAAGTGCCGAGTATTCGAACGTGGTATAGGACAGACCGTATCCGAAGGGGAACGCTGCCATCCCGGAGCCGTCCAGGTAATCGTCGCCCCGTCCCGTGGGCTTGTGGTTGTATGTGAGGGGAAGCTGCCCCTCCGAGATTGGAAACGTGATCGGGAGCCGTCCCGCGGGATTGAAGTCGCCGAAGAGCACGTCGGCGATCGCCGGGCCTCCCTGTTCCCCAGGATACCACGCGAGCAGAACCGCATCCACGCTATCGATCCAGCGATTCATCACGATCGCGCTGCCGCCGATGAGGACGACGACCACAGGCTTCCCTGTCGCGGCAACGCGGAGAATCAATTCCTCCTGACGGCCGGGAAGAGCGAGTGAGGACCGGTCGCGGAACTCCCCTTCCTCGATGCCGGCCACGACGATCGCGACATCGCTGCGTCGCGCGAGGGCGACTGCTGCGTCGATGCGTGCTTCCGAGTCGTCGGTGGCGCCGGCGTCCCAGAGCAGCTTGAGTCGCGCGTTCCCTGTGCTTTCGAAATACTCGAGCCGTACGTCATGGAGGGACCCGGCCGCGAGCTGGACATCCACCACCCGGGTCCGATACGACACCTTCCGCCAGTTGTCGATCAGCAGTTGTCCGTCGAGCCACAGGCGATAGCCGTCGTTCCCCTCGACGGCGAGTCGTCGCACCCCACCGGGCGGCACCCGAAGCCGAGCGGTCCATCGTGCCGAGTACCAGTCGACTGGAATTCCTCGTGCTGGAGAGCTCAACGTCCACCGGAAATCGATCGCGCGTTCGGCGCGCGCCAACCGGGGAACGCCGTCGAGACGAGTGTTGTCCCAGTACTCGCCGCGCAGGGAATCGAACTGCGATGCAGGCACTGTTACGAATGCGCGTCCGGCGTGCATCGCGGGAATGCTCCCGGCCTCGTCGGAACGAAACGGGCCACGCCCCGGACCTGGCGCGGCGACGATCCGGGCGCCCAGCCGTGACCGGAGCGCGTCGAGCACCGACTCGCCTTTCGCGTCGTCGAGCGTGTAACCGCCGAATCGCGTCTCCTGTGCATCGGCACCGATGAGTGCCACCGAGCGCACACTGTTGCGCAGCGGCAGGGTGCCGCGCTCGTTGCGGAGCAATACCATTGCGGCGCGCGCAGCTTCGCGTGTGATCCGTCGTTGCGGAGTCGCGCTCGCCGCGGCGGCACTGTCCGGTTCCACATACGGGTTTTCGAACAGCCCAAGCCGAAACTTGGCGCGAAGCACCCGCGCAACCGCCGAGTCGATGATCGAGTCAGCCACCATCCCTCGGCGAAGCGCCTCGAGGTACGGTCGGTGCTGCGACCACGATGACTGGAAGATGACATCGAGTCCTGCCTCAAGCGCTCTCCTGGTGGCAGTCGCGGTGCTCGCTTCGGTGAAATGAAGCACGGTGGCACCACCGACAGCTGATTGATCGGAGATGACGAAGCCGTCAAAGCCCCACTGTCGACGCAGGGTCCCATCGAGCAATGCGTGCTGCTGCGACATCGGGAGCCCATCCACCGAGTTGTACGCCGTCATCAGCGACTGCGCACCGGCGTCGAGCAGGGTTCCCCGGAACGGCGGAAAATGAATTTCCTCCAGGAGGCGGGTGCTGATGTCGATGGGATAACTGTCCCGGCCCCCGTCGCCGACGTTCGCCACGAAATGTTTCGGGGTGGCAATGACACCGCGCCGTTCGAACTCCCGCACGTACACCCGCCCCATCACTGTCGCGAGGTACGGATCCTCCCCGTACGTCTCTTCCACCCTGCCCCACCGGACATCATTCGCGATGTTCACGACGGGCGACAATACCTGCCGAATCCCGCGGCTGCGCGCCTCTCGCGCAATTGCCGCTGCGACGCGGGCAACGAGGGCCGAATCGAAGGTTGCCGCCAGTGCGATCGCTTGCGGAAAGACCATCGCGCCGCGACGCATCAGACCATGCACGCCTTCTTCGAAGGGAATTATGGGAATGCCGAGACGCGTGCTGTCGACGAAGAACCGTTGCATGGCGTTCTGCATCCGGGCGTCGGCGCGAGCGTCGCTCGCTGTGCGATGCTGCAGCCCGAAGATTCCGCCGGAGTAGTCGTGCCCGGAATCCCACGGCGCACCGGGGATCATGAACAGCTGCCAGAACTTCTCGTCGAGCGTCATCCTGCCGACGAGGTCACGCACCCGCTGCTCCACCGGAAGCCTTGAGTCGCGGTAGGCCGGAGCGCCCTGCGCCGCGGCCACAGCGGGATCACCGCGAGTAGCGCGAGCGCTATCCCCAGTCCTACCCTGCCTCGAGGGACCCGGCCGGAGGACGCGGCCGGAAGCCGAGGCCGAACGCCGAGGTTTTCCATTCCACGAAAATGGCACACCCGGCGCGGCGCGCCACCCGTTCAGCGTCGCTTCTTGAAGCCCACGTAGATGACGTTCGCGTCCAGCCCCGGATTCAGCTCACCGATCGAGCCGTTCGAGATATGATGGAACCGGAAGCCGAGGATCGCGGCTCTGCCATCGCGCCGCGCGAGCTCGATTCCACCACCGTATTCCACCGTGAAATTCAGGTGCGTCGAGTTGTGGACGGGCACTTCGCTACTGAACGCGATTCCCCCCACCGCTGCGTGGGCGAACGGCCGCGCTGTGCCGCTCGGGTTGAGATACATCTTCAGGCCGAATGGAGAC
>DASPMP010000071.1:0-7100 GCA_035626995.1 Gemmatimonadaceae bacterium | reverse complement strand
TTCCTGCGCTAGACCGGTCGGTGTGGCACTTCGGTGCTGCCACTCTCGGTCGCCGTCGCATCGTCGAGGGCGTCCGCCCCTTCGGGACTGACGGGCATCGCCATCGCTTCGCTCATCTCCTCCCCGACGTGCGCAGCATGCGCGGCCACTGTCGCACGCAATGGCGCTTCCGGGATGAACCAGGCCAGGATGGCTGCGATCGCCGCCACGAGCATCGCAATCAGGAACACGGTCTGGATCGCCTGCGCAAAGGCCCCGGCATAGGTCGATCGCTCCGCGGCCGGAAGCGCCGCGATGACCTGCATGTTCAGATGTGATCCACCCTGCGCGCCCACCTGCGACAAGGTCGTCGTCAGGCGCGCGGCAAACACGGCACCAAGAATGGCGGTTCCGACCGACCCACCGATGAACCGGAATAACGTCGCGCCGGAAGTTGCGACGCCGACATTCCGATGCGCCACCGCGTTCTGTACCGCGAGGACGAGCACCTGCATCACCATGCCCATGCCGAGCCCCAGGACGAGCATGTCGCGTCCCGCTTCAACGCGAGTCGTGTGTTCCGTCATTCGGGATAACAGGAACAAACCCAGAACCGTCACCAGCGTGCCGACGATTGGAAAGACCTTGTAACGCCCGGTGCGACTGATGAGCTGCCCCGACAGGATGGACGAGAAGAGCATTCCGCCCATCATTGGAACCATGAGCAGTCCTGACTCTGTCGGCGATGCTCCCGTGACGACCTGCAGGAATACGGGCATATAGGTGACGCTGCCGAACATCGCGAAACCGATGATCGCACCGACGGCGACGGTGGTTGAGAACGTACGGTTCGCGAACAATTCCAATGGCAACACCGGCTCCGCCGCTCGCCGCTCCGCCATCACGAACAGCCCAAGCGCTACGATGCTCACGGCCGCGATTCCCAGCATGATCGGGTCGGTCCATGGGTAGACGGTCCCGCCAAGGTCAGTGAAGATGGTTGCAGCGCTGAGCACCACGGCCAGCAATGCGGCGCCAGCGTAGTCGATGCGATGGGTGGAGCGTCGTGACGTCGCCGGAAGCGTTGCGGCAAGGACCAGCAGGGCGATGACGCCGATGGGCAGGTTGATGTAGAAAATCCAGCGCCAGGTCCAGTGCGTCGTGAAATAGCCGCCGATCAGAGGACCAGCGACGCTCGCCACGCCGAACACGGCGCCGAAGATGCCCATGTACTTGCCACGATCACGCGCGGGAACGATGTCAGCGATCGTTGCCTGGGTCGTCACGATCAGCCCGCCGCCCCCAAGCCCCTGGATCACCCGAAACACGATCAACTGCATCATGCTTCGGCTCATGCCGCACAACGCGCTGCCCACGAGGAAGATCACGATCGCTACCTGGAGGACGCGCTTGCGGCCGTAGAGGTCGCCCAGCTTGCCATAGAGGGGCGTCACCACCGTCTGCGCCAGCAGGTACGCCGTGACGACCCACGCGAGCCGCTCCAGTCCACCGAGCTCACCAACGATCGTTGGTAAGGCCGTCGCAACGATCGTCGAATCCAGCGCCCCCAGCAGCATCGAGAGTACCAGGCCACTGAAGACAACGAGAATCTGTCGGTGCGACAGGAGAGGCTGCGCGTCGATTCGGGCGGTCATGGAAGGCTTGGGGGAGCATTATGCAAATCGCCCACCCGCCATCGGTCAACAGCGCCGTGAGCACCCGGACGAATATCGTGCGCACCGCGTGCACTTCATGTATCGCCGCGTGCGCTTCGTGACATGCGCAGGACCCGACGGAGCCAGCGGACGTAGCACAGTCAGAACATCGCGTCGATTCCGCGCCATCCCGGCCCGGCGACGAGATGCGAATCAAGTGGAGACAACACCATGCGTAAGTCCATGTTCATGGGTCTCGGGCTGGCGCTCTCGATTGCCGGCACCGCGATCGCTCAGGCGCCCCAGAACGCCGAGCGCCCGTCGCGCGGCGAACGCGGTTCCCGCGGCGCACAGGCGGAGGGCCGCCGTCAGGGCGGGCCCGATGGGTTCCTGCTCAAGGGGATCACGCTGACCGAAGGCCAGCGCACGCAGATCGCGCAGTTGAAGAAGGCACAGCGCGAGCAGATGCAAGCCAGGCGCGAGGGTACGAAAGCACAGGGTGAAGCCATGAAGGCGGCGCGTCAGCGTGGCGATACCGCGGCCATTCGCCAGGCGATGCAGCAGCGTCGTCAGGCGATGGAGCAGGCACGGACGCAGCAGGTCGCGGCGATCCGGAACATCCTCACCGCCGAACAGCGTGTCCAGTTCGACAAGAACGTCACCGAGATGCAGGCGCGTGTGGCGCAGCGCGGCGAGCGCGGTGCGCGTGCCGGCAGCCGGGGCAAGGGCCCGGGCGAGCGGGGCGCAAAGCCGACGCGTTCGGGTCGCTAGGCGCCGAGCCCGAGTTTCCGTTCCAGGGCTTCGATTCGGGAGCGGCTGACGCGCAAGCGTCGGCCGCTCTTGAGTTGCACCTCATAGTCCCCGCCGGCGCCCTTGTGCAGCGTCTCGATGAGCTCGAGCCGGACGATGACGGACCGGTGCGTCCGGATGAAATGAGCGGGATCCAGCCGGTCTTCAAGATTCTGCATCGACTCCCGGATGACATACTTGCGGTCACCGGAGTACAGCTCGGCGTAAGGGCCGCTCGCGATGATGAAGTCGATCTCGCCCACAGGGACGACGCGCACCTTCCCACGCATCTCGACCGGAATGCGCTCGAGGTAGTCGCCCCTGGCCGTTGGTGACGGCAATGCGCGGTCGGAGCTCCGGTCACCCTCCGATCCCTGCAGGATGGTCAGCAGCCGCGAGCGAAGCCGGTCGACTTCCTTCAGCTCGATGATGCGGCGTGCACGACCGAGTGCCTGGTCAAATCGGTCGTCGTCGAACGGCTTGACGAGATAATCGACCGCGGCCACCTCGAATGCCTCGAGGGCATGCTTGTCGTAGGCCGTGACGAAGATCGTGAGTGGCATCTGTGCGATCCCAACCTGGCGCACAACCTCCAGCCCTGTCTTCCCTGGCATCTGCATATCGAGAAAGACCACGTCGGGCTTCGTCGTCTGGATGGCCTCCGCCGCCGCGTCACCGTCGCCAGCCTCTCCCACGATTTCGACGTCGGCATGCGTCGCCAGGGCGTCGGCGATCCGCTGCCGTGCCAGCGGCTCGTCGTCGACGATCAGCACCCGCAGCCCAGTGGACTCGCTCATTCGCGGCCCACCATGGCAGTCCGGTGGTACGGCAGCGACAGCCGCGCCGTTGTGCCGCGCGGTGATGCCTCCTGCAGCGTGACGCCGTACTCCGGGCCGTACATCTGTCGCAGCCGGGCCTTCGTGTTTGTCAGGCCGACACCGTGATCTCCCCCACCCGGGCCGGGACCGTTATCCGTGACGGTGACGATGAGCTCATCCCCTTCCCGTCGCGCGACAAGCTGAATGGTTCCGGCGCCCGTGATACGGCCGATGCCGTGCTTCATCGCGTTCTCGACGATTGGTTGCAGGATGAGGTTCGGCACGAGCGCCTGGCGCGCCTCGTCGGTGATCTGCATGGTCACGGACAGCCGGTCCTGAAACCTGATCTGCATCAGTTCGATGTACTCCCCGAGCAGGTCCAGTTCCTGGTGCAGCGGCACTTCCTGCTCGGTGCTCTCCTCGAGAGTATAGCGCAGCAGGTCACTCAGCCGGGCGATCATCTTTCGCGCGCCGCGCGGATCGCGTTCCACGAGCGCGGACACCGCATTGAGTGTGTTGAAGAGGAAATGGGGATTGAGCTGCGTCCGAAGCACATCGAGACGCGCCTGCGCGAGCTGCGCCTGCAACGCAGCTGTTTCCGCCAATCGAGCTTGATATCGCAGGAAATAGTCGCGCGCGATGCCGGCTCCGAGCACGGCGAAATACACCATGAGATCATCGAGGATTCCCAAGCCGACGAACAGCGGCGGCGGTGGACGGCGGCGAAAGCGACCGAGCTCCTGCATTAGTTGCTCGCGCAACTGCAGGAGCGTTTCGTCCACGAGAAAGGCCAGCGCCAGGCCGATGGCCGCAAACAGGACGATGCGCCCCACACGGCGTCCACGCTCGATCGCGTATCGGCTCGTCATCCACCAGATGGGAATCGTGAGTACCGCCCAGATGGCGTACTCCACGTAGGTGGCGGTCACGACCGCTGACACCAGGCGTCCCGACAGCCCGGGGATCCGGGGGTCCAGCGAGCGGCTCAACGCTGAGACCAACGCAAGCAGACCCCAGAAAACCAGGATGGCCGTGACGTCGATTCCTCGCAGCGGATACTGCTCGCGCCCGCTTCGAGCGGCCCCGGCTGCCGTGGCATACTCATCCATTCGGCCAATCATACCGCGCTCATGCGCATGTCGCGCACCGCTCATGACAAACCGGTGCGACTGGTGACAGGTGGATGCAGGTACGCCCTGATGGACCCCTGCACCGCCTATCCTGATTGAGCGCCGCAATGCAGCGGCTCCTGCACAGGAGGGCTCATGCTCAGGACCAGACTCAGAAGCGCCCTCGGGCGCAGGAAGATCGAGACGCTCTCGCTGGCAACAATCGCGGCGTTCTCATCCATTGGGATCGTCATTCACGACGGTTCGCCAACGGAATCCCTGACAGCGGTGGCAACCCCACAGGTCCAGTACCTCGCGGCCAAGGCCACGAGTGCGCCGGTACCGGAAGTCGCTGCTGCGTCGATGGACCTTCCCAACCTGGAACATCCGCGCGTGGATTCGTGGATCAAGCGCTTTACCGGCGATCAGCGTCGCAGCTATGCGACGTACCTCAGCCGAATGGCGAAATACGAACCGATGATCTCGAAGAAGCTTGCCGAACGTGACATGCCGCAGGGGCTGATTTATCTCGCGATGATCGAGTCGGGTTTTAACCCGACGGCGAAGTCGCGCGTGGCCGCGACGGGGCTGTGGCAGTTCATGCGCGCGACGGGACGCGAGTACGGGCTCAAGGTTTCCGGCAAGGTGGACGAACGGAGGAATCCGGCTCGCGCCACGGACGCCGCGCTCGAGTACCTGTCGGACCTGCACGATCGTTTCGGCTCGTGGTACCTCGCGGCCGCCGCCTACAACGTGGGCCAGGGACGCGTCGCGAAGGTCATGAAGCAGGTCACGGGCAAGACCAAGGGCACCGATGCGGATTATTATCGCATCGCGAATCGTCTGCCGAAGGAAACTCGCGAGTACGTGCCGAAGATGATTGCCGCGGCGCGCATCGGGACGAATCCAGAGAAGTACGGGTTCAGCGTGGACGAGTAGACGTCGAGCCCGCGGGCGTTACCGGCAGCTGCACTGAATCGGCCCTGGCGCTTGCGGTCGCCATCGGCGCAGCTTCGACGGCGCACGCATTGGTGGTGTCGAAAGCCAGCGGTGGCAGGGCGCCGGTTTTCACGAACGTGAGGACCGGCGCCCAGTCGCATGGGCGCGTCGACGTCAGCAGTGCCGAATGGCCTTTCCGCCAATGCCGAACCAATGAGGCGCGTGACGACACCGCCGCCATGACGCGCTGCGCGTCAGCGATGGGCGTGCGGTTGTCCTCATAGCTGTGGATGGCCAAGACCGGCACCCGCACGCGGGCCGCTGCCTGGACGTTGTCCGCAATGTCTTCCACCACGCGGGACAGATACGCCGGGACGTGGCCGGCACGCACGGCGGACTCCAGCACGGACGCGTCCACTCCTTCGATGACGATGCCGCTGACATGCGGTTGGACGCTATCGATCGCCTGCAACAGCACTGTCGCGCCCAAGGCACTTCCCATGGCGACGGTCCGCGCTCCCACACCGGCGCTGTCCGCAAACACCTTTGCTACGCGGCCCGCGTCCTCCACGGCATTTGTGAGCGAGGGAGCGCCACCACTCGCTCCAAACCCGCTGTAATCGAACACCAGCGATGTGATTCCCTGCCGGTAGAGGAAGCGTTGCAGGTTCACGTAGTCGGAGATCGCGGAATTGTTGCCATGCAGAAACAGCAGCGCTGGCGCTGACGTTCCTGAATCTGCTGGCGCACGAACCAGCCAGCCGATGAGGGTGCGTTCCCCCGATGTAATAGCGACCCGCGAAAAAGGCACCCCGACATTTGCGGGAGTCGTCGCGCCCAGCGTACCGGGGGTGAGTGCGCGCGTCGTCATGGTGCGCTTCGCGTAGATGCGCCCCCCATATGCAGCGCCGGCGAGGACGACGAGCACTGCCACAATCCAGAGGAATACCTTGTTCATGCGCCAAGATTGTGGAATGCCCGCCGCCCGCGCAACGGCGCGCGCTACTTGATCATCACATACTTCTCGAGCCGCGCCACTTCATTGTTGTCCACGTACTTCCCCATCTCGCGGCGGAACTGCTCCATCGACGTATACGGACGGTATTCCTTGAACTCGTGCAGCATGCGGTTGCCAATGCCGGGGATCAGGAGGATCTCCGCGTCGGAGGCTGTGTTCAGGTCAATGGGCTTCCAGACCGTCGCGTAGACCGCCTTGCGCTGCTCAGCGGTCAGGTTGCGACCAGCGAGCGCACGGTCGACAGCCCGCATGTCGGCATAGGGCCGCCCGGCAATGACCGCGGCCGCGGCCGCGGAATCCATGCCGGCGCCGGCGAGCTGCTGCTGCGTCGCGGTATTGGGGTCGATCATTCCCGACGACGTGGTCTGCGTGCCCGAGGACGCTCCGGTCGTTGCGCCGGTTGCGGCGGCAGCCGCGGCCGCGGCGCTCGTATCGCTCGCCGCGGTACTATCGGCCGAGTCGGATCCGCCCGCGCAGGCGACAGCGGCAACAAGGAAGATTCCCGCGATGCTGCCACGGATCATGTATCGGGAAGACTGCGTCATGTGTTGGTTCTCCTCAAAAAGTGCGTAGGACGTTGGTCGCAGGAAATATGATCGAGCTTGCCGCTGATCGGACCGGCGCTTACCATCCGGCCATGCTGAACGTCGCCTCGCGCTCGTCGTACGCCTATTACGCCGCCCCAATCACGGGACGGGGTATGAGGCACATGCGCGCGTAGCACTCCGCGACCACCAGCCTCGCCCTCGGCGGCCCGTGAATCTTCACGGGCCGCTTTTTTTGTTCCTCAGCG
>DASPMP010000070.1:0-11887 GCA_035626995.1 Gemmatimonadaceae bacterium | reverse complement strand
CCAGCGGATCGAGGTCCAGGCGCAGCAGGACGCGCCCATCGCTCCCGACATCGACGTGAAGCTGTCGCTCATCGACTTCGGGATGACGGCACGGTTGTCCACGAAGATGCGCGAGCAGATCGTGCACCTGCTCATGGCGTTGTCGGACAATCGGGGGGACGACGCCGCGGAAACACTCATCGAGCTGGGCGATCCCCTCCCCGAATTCGACCGGGTGATGTACACCCGCGAGATCGCCGCGCTCATCGCGCAGAACTACGATCTGTCCATTGGCGAGCTGCAGGCGGGAAAGGTGCTGTACGACGTGATCAACATCTCGTACCAGCATGGCCTTCGCATGCCGGCGGAACTGACGCTGCTGGCGAAAGCGCTGTTCAATCTCGATGCGGTGACGCGGGCGCTGGACCCGCTCTTCAGCCCGATCGATGCAATCCGCGACTACGCGAACCAGCTGGCCACCGAGCGCGCACGAAAGGATTTCTCACCGCGCCGGCTGATGCAGATGGCGACGGAAAGCACGGACTTCCTCGCGGCCCTGCCGCACCGGCTCGAGATCATCACGCAGAAGCTCGCCGCGGGCCAGTTCGAGACCAAACTGGAAGTGCCGCAGTTGCTCGTCGTGATGGGAGGACTTCAGAAAGTCGCGAACCGGATCTTCACGGGACTCGTGCTCGCGGCGATCGTTATCGCCAGCGCGATGCTCCTGGACACGTGGCGCACACTCGGCACGGTCGGCTTTATCTTCGCCGGCGTGCTGGGAATGTGGATGGTGATCAGCATCCTGCTCAGCGACCGACGAGAGAGGCATTAACGGCCGAGAGCCGAGCCGAGAGCCGAGGCTGTTCACCACAAATCCTTGAAGGTGATCACCCAGCGCGGCGCGATTTCATCGCGGCGCTCGCGTCCAACGGCCAGGAACGGGTCGCTTACGTACAACGGCGAATCGATCCGGACAACGATGTCACGGTCGTACAACCGCCCCCGGAGACTGGCGCCAACACCGGCGTCCGCGATGAACTGATCCGGACCCACGTTGCCGGTACCTATGTCACCGAACGCGTGCCCCCAGACCGCCAGTGTCCTGCTGCGGGGAATGCCGAAGAGCCGCGTGGATCCATCCGTGTTGAGCGCGGCGAAGGTGTTCGATCCGGTACCGTATGCGAAGCCGCGCATGCCGCCGCCACCGAGCGGCAGCCAGTTGACGCCCGGACGCTTGAGCAACCCTCCGCGGGGGCGCCACGCGTGGTTCCAAAACGTCGTCAACGGATCTTCCGCACTGAATAGCGCGGCCCGCTGCCCCGGTCCGCTGCCCGCAGTCAGGTACACGCGGAGCCCCAGCCGAGTCTCCGCGGTGGGTGAGGCCATTGCTCCGGCAATGAGCTCACCGCGCGTGTACGCCTGGTTGTGCCCAGCCATTCCTGCAATCGCACTGGCTTCTACGATTGTGTACCGTCGCGCACTTGCAACACGTTGTCGGCGAACGCGCGCCAGAATATCGATGGTCTGCTCGGCATCGAAGAGCTCTGGTGCAAGCATCTGCTCGGTGACATGGGACGCAGTCAGCACAATCTCCCGTGTGCGCGTCAGCGTCCCGGCGGAGTATTCCGTTGTTCGACCGAAGTCCGCGCGCAGCACCCCGTCGAGGTTCGCGATACTGCCGTGCAACCCCGTCGCCGGTCGTTTCATGAACGGCAGGTAGGGATTCTCGAACTTCCACCACGCCTGCAACTGGTCGAGGAAGTCGAGGTCGTCCACCTTCGGGTCGGGCAGATAGACAATTCCGCCTTCGGTGCGATCGACCACCCCCAGATAGTTGCCGCGCTCGCGAAGTCCCGCCGCGATGCCACCCGGCTCAGAGTACCACACCATCGGGCGGAAGAGCACGACGTCGCGCTCGCGATCGGCCTGGTCGAGGAACGGCCAGTCGAAGTTCACCCGCGCCCTCGTCGCGCGCAGCGGATTCGATGATCTCCGAATGTCGTTGCGACGATCCCAGTCCCACGAGGTGTGCATCGGGTCGAGCCGAACCTCGAGCGGCTCCGCCGTGGTATGAATACGCAGCGTCTCACGCTCGTATGGTGCCTGCGTCATGCGGCCGAACGTCCATCCGCTGGACGTGCGCACGCCCACGCTCATGGGATGCTGATAGCCGCCGTGGCGGATGATGGTTGCCTCTGTGACCCACTGCGCACCGTCGCGGGTCGTCCGAATGTCGCCCAGGCGATAGTCGGTGAGCCCCGTGCGGTGCACCCACTGGTCGAAGAACCAATCGAGTTCCTTGCCACTGGCACGCTCCGCGGAGCCGCGCATTGCCCGCTCATCCACATGGCGATGCGCCCAGCGCGCGTAATAGTCCTGCAGAAATCCCAGGAATGCCGTGTCTCCAACGGCGTCGCGCAACTGGCCAAACATCACTTCGCCGCGATTGTAGATCATGCCGTTATAGGTGCCGAAATCGCGGAACTCGTGCGCAATGGTACCGATCGGCTCTGCCTCGCCCTGCATGTCCGCGATGGCCATCCCGAGGTTGAGTGACTCGAACCGTGGAAGCCGCATCCGAAGACCACGCGCCCGATAACCGCTCACTGGCGCGAACCGATCGAGGGTGCCGGCCCGGAATCGTTCCTGCGGCGTGAGCTGCTGCGCCCATGCCGTCTGGTACGAGGTCAGGCCTTCGTCCATCCAGCCACTGCGCCACTCGCTGTTGCCAAGGATGCCGTATGACCAGACATGCCCGCCTTCGTGGAGGATAAGTCCCAGGGAGGGCGACCCATTCTGCTGCATCATCGGGAACTCGGTGCCGCCGCCGTCGAGGCGGTGCACGACGGTCATCTGCGGGTAGGCATACGGTCCGTAGATCCGCTCGAGCCATTGCATCGCGGCGATCGTCCGGTTCACGACGCGCTGACCGCCCCAGGTGGTATCGTCGCCGGGACGATAGAGCACGTGAATCGACACAGTATCCCACGTCTGGAAGCGGCGGTCGGCAGCGGTGCGGACGTAGGCGCCACCTTCGTAGATGAATTCCGGAGCCGCCGACCACGCGAAATGATGCACGTTCTCGGCGACAAACTGGACCGCTTTCATGCCGGCCGGCGTTGCAACAGTCGGCGACGACGGCCCGCCGTAGGCGTTCGCCGCACGACGCTCGATACCGGCGCGACGCACGCGTCCCCATCCCGGATCTCCGGCGACCGGAACGCCGGTCGCCGCAAGCACCTGGTCTTCATTCACGACGAGCGTCACGTCGTAGGTGCCATACTCGCCGTAAAACTCTCCCGCGGGTTGGAGGGCATTGTGCTCCCAGCCGCCGCGATCGTAGACGGCCACCTTCGGATACCATTGCGCGAGATCCCAGTGCCGGCCCCGCCGTCCCTGGCGTCGCGGGAGCGTGGACGGACGCGCATCCCAATCGAACGCGATGGTCAGTGAGCCGCCGGGGGCCAACGGTTGGGGAAGCGCAATCCGCGCCACGGTGCTGTCCGGCGCACCCGGATATGTCGGTATGACCGTGACACCGTTCACCCGCACCGGCGCCGTGAATCGCTCGTAGCCGTAGTCCGGATCTTCAAGATTCTGAAAACGTACGCGCCCCTCGCGCGCGTCCACCTCGCTCCACTTCGACGCCGGACGAAAGGCGTTCAAGTACTGATGGAAGTACATCTCACGCAGCGTATCCGGCGAGTTGTTCGTGTACCGGAGGGTGCCGCGGGACTGGACGCGGCGCGCACGTTCGTCCAGGGTCGCGATGATCTCATAATGGACCGACTGCTGCCAATAACCGGTCGTGTCGCCCGACGGCGGTGAGCTAAGACCAGTTCCCGTAGGCACTTGCTGCATCACTGCAAGGAGGACCGCTACAGCAGGGTTCGTCATGAATGGCGCATGAAGTTTTGGTGAAGACCGCTGGCGAGGAACGGGGTTCGCTGTATCGTACCGGAGCGACACTATGTACGCCACGTGCCTGTTCTGCCATGGACGGCTCGGTACCAACGAGGCCGTCGAGCACTTTCCCGTGGGCCGCCGCCTGGCGTTCGACGCCGCCCGCGGACGACTCTGGGTCGTGTGCGATGGCTGCGGCCGTTGGAACCTGTCGCCCCTCGATGAACGTTGGGAGGCCATCGAGGACTGCGAGCGGCAATTCCGCGCGACGCGCGTTCGAGTCACGACGGATCACATCGGCCTGGCGCGGCTGTCCGAAGGCTGTGAACTGATCAGGATCGGCAAGCCACTCCGACCGGAATTTGCCGCGTGGCGCTACGGGAGCCGTTTCGGCACGCGCCGGACGCGTGCCATGTGGGCCACGGGAGCCGCGGGCGTCGCGGTCGTTGCCAGCGGGGCGGTATTCGCGCCACTCCTCGGCCCTGCCCTGGTGGCCGGCGCGTGGTCCATCATCATCGTCCCGGGGCTGACGAGCGCGATGGGTGTGGTGCCGGTCGTGGGAGCGCTGGCGCTGCGCGACTACGTGCAGCACGATCGCGTGGTCGCCCGACTGGTAGCCCGCAACACACAGTTCGCGACGGCTAGGCCGCGCGTCTACACGGTCCGCGCCAAGCACACCCACGCCATTCAGCTCGACGTTCGCGGACGGGATCCTGCCAGCGTATCCCTGGCCGTCCCACACGAAACGGGCTGGGCCCAGTTCGAGGGCATCGAGGCGATGCAAGCCGCGAGCGTCATCCTCGCGGGGGCCAATCGGTTCGGCGCCGGAGCCGCGCAGGTGCAGGACGCCGTCAATCGCGTCGAGGAGCTCGGCGATTCCGCAAACTTTCTCCGCGCGGCGTCCTCCCTCGGTGGGGCCAGGTCATCGCGCCTCACGTCGTTGCTGAATGTCTGGCGCCGCCTGGGGACGATGCACTTGTCCAGCACCGAGTGCCTGGCGCTCGAAATGTCCCTGCACGAAGAAAGCGAGCGTCGCGTGTTGGAAGGCGAGCTCGCTCTCCTCGAAGCTGCGTGGCGGGACGCGGAACAGATCGCGGCCGTCGCGGATCGATTGTAGCCTCGGAGAACAGCCTCGGCCATCAGCCTCGGCTGACCGTTAGCCGACGCCGAGAGCCGAGAACCGAGGCCCGGTCAATCCGCGATCTTCCCGTTCTTTGGCTTCAGGTACTTGTCCAGCCACGCAACCCAGCGCGCCCAGAGATCGAGATTCGTTTCGCGCGTTGCCTGGCCGTGGTCTTCATAGGGATGCATGTACAGCGCGACCGGCTTCCCCATTCCCTGCAGCGCGTGGAACAACCGGACTGAATTGATCGGATCAGTTCCGACGTTCTGGTCCTCGAGGTTGTGGTACATGAGCAACGCGCCAGTCAGTCGGTCGGCATACATGAAGGGAGACATCGAGAGATACGTCTCACGCGCTTCCCACAATACGCGGCGCTCGCTCTGGAATGCGTTCGGCGTCAGCGTGCGATTGTAGTTGCCATCGCCCGCAATGCCAGCTTTGAAAAACGGCGTATGGACCATCGCATTCACGGTGCTGAATGCGCCGTAACTGTGGCCGCCGAGTGCCAGCCGCTGCCGATCGATGATGCCGCGACTATCCAGCTCGTCGATGACCGCCGCCAGGTTATTGCGCAGGTCGGGCACGTAATTGTCGTTCATGCGCCCCGGCTCGCCGAAGATCGGCGCATCCGGCTCGACCACCGCGTATCCCTGCGTGATCATGTACACCATGGAGCGCGGCCCGAGATTCGGGAAGCGGTTCCTGTTGAACGTGCGCAGCGTGCGGTCGTATCCCGATTGGTCGGTGAACTCCCGCGGGTAGAACCAGAAGAGCGCTGGCAGTCGGGTTCCCGGCTTCCAGTCCGCGGGAAGCGTCACGTTGACATTGAACCGGTACCCGTCAGCCCGTGTCACGGGAATCAACTGTCGCTGCGCGTTGGTGATCTCCGGCGAGTAATCCTTGTTCTGGGTGAGCTGCGTCAGCGTCCCTGTCTTCATGTCGCGCCGGAAATAGTCCGGAACATCCTTGGGCGATTCGCGGGAGATGATTGCGACGTCGAAATTCGCGTCGAGCGGAGCCACGACCTGCTCGTACTGGTCGCGAGCGGACTGGAAGAGGCGCGTCTTCGTCCCCGTCCGGATTTCGACGCGCTCGAGGAACGGTTGTGGTGCGCTGTCGAGCCACGTCCGGTAATACTGCACGCCGTTGAGGTATGCGTACCTGCCGTCAGGGCTCGTGAGGACGTACGGCGTACCGGTCGCCATGCGATCGGCCACGAGTGTTCCGGGATTCTGGTAGAAGGTCGCAGAGTCGGCGCGGTTGTTCGCGCCACCCCCACCCCCGCCTCCGAATCCGCCACCACCAATCCCGAGCGACGCCGTGAGACCGCGCATGCGGGTGAGCGTGTAGCGCTTGCTGGCGTCCGCGAGATCCACCGCAAACACGTGTGCGGTGCCGCTGGCATTCTCGGCGACGAACAGGGTTTTGCCATCGCCACTGAAAGCGACCTGGCTCATCCTGTTCGTGTTGTCGAAGATCGCTTTGCGCGACTCGGCCGAGAACGGAGCGCTCCACTGGAATACACGGTCACGCGCACGCGTGCGCGACGGAGCGCTCGCGTCCTCGCCGGCAGCCTGTGCCTGCGCCTGCGCGGCGTCCATCTGGAGGAAGTACAGGACGTCGCCTGTCGCCATCCATTCGACGTTTCGTTTTGCCGTATCGGATTGCGCGCGGTTCGCTGCTGGTGCGTCGTCATCGTCATCGGCATCGCCTTCCGGCAATGGGCGGCTCGCCAGCTGGATCACCGGCTTTCCCGTGGCGTCCCAGACTTCCTGCGTGGTGCCGAACGCGCTGACCGGCACCGTGTGCGAGAATGGCTTCTGCATGATCGTGACGCGGAAGTAGTTCCCGGTTGGCGAGGGATCCAGCTGCTGGATCATTGTTGGTGCGCCGATGCGCCGGATCGCGCGCGATCGAACATCGATGGTCGCCAGCTGCCCTGTGGTGAAGTACTCGACGAGGTCGCGTTCATGCGGCCACTCGAGCAGGTCCGCATAGGTCCGGGTGCGATGACGGAACCCTTCCTTCGTCATGCGGACCTTTGGACCGGTCGCAATTGCAGGCGCGCGCGGCTCCGCACCACGATTCGCCGGAATCAGGACTGTCGCGATGTGGTTGCCATTGCCCGTCCACAGCGGCTCAGTGACGAAGGTCGCGAGGATGGGCGTGCTGGTGACCCGGCGTGCGTTCCCGGTCGCCACATCCGCCACGTAGATGTGCGACGCGTCGTCGAAGTTCGCGATGAAGGCGAGCTGCGTCCCATCCGGCGACCAGCGCGCGCCGGAGACGGTCGAGCCGGTGGGGGCATTGATCTTCACGGTGCGGCCGGTGGTCGCATCGATGATCTCGAAGCCGAGCGCGGAGCGGGTGGTCAACGTGCGTGCGCGGTTGCCGCGGGGGTCGACCTGTAATCCGCCCAGGTTATACCATGGTTTCCCGAACTCGCGAACGCTCGGCATTCCACTGCTCTGCGTCTCGAGGAAATGTCGGCGCGAGGGACTCTGGTTGGTCAGCGCCACATTGAGGTGACGCGGGGCATCCACGAGGCGCTCGATGGCGGCCGGCGGCTTGACATACGTCTCGGCCTGGAGAACCTGGTCGGCGGCGCTGGAGCCGTTCGACTGCGCCTGGATTGGCGCGGCTGCAAAGACTATGAGCAGGAGGCGAGGAGCGGTCAGCTGCATGGTCCGGGGATTGAGTTGGCGTTGCTGTACCAAGGTATCAGTCGCTGCTTGACTACGCTCCAGCGCCGGTCGTGCGTTGAGAACCTATCGAAATCCAGGAGAGTGTAAAGGTTATTTGTCAATTAGTCCAGTGTACATTACTATTTGTCCACTATCATTTACGAATCGGAGGTGGATGTGAAGCTCGGCGACTGTACGTGAAAAACCGGCTTAAGGTCCTTCGCGCGGAGCGAAACTGGTCGCAGGGCGACCTGGCGGGCCAGCTCGCGGTCTCGCGCCAGACGGTCAACGCCATCGAGACGGGCAAGTACGATCCCAGTCTGCCGCTGGCGTTCCGGATCGCTCGGCTGTTCGGACGGTCCATCGAAGCGGTGTTCGAACCATCTGATGATTTTGCC
Source organism: Gemmatimonadaceae bacterium (assembly GCA_035626995.1). Classification (GTDB taxonomy): domain Bacteria; phylum Gemmatimonadota; class Gemmatimonadetes; order Gemmatimonadales; family Gemmatimonadaceae; genus DASPMP01. The sequence goes on along the minus strand of DASPMP010000070.1, from coordinate 3,800 downwards.
CAGGGCGATGGCGCGCGCTGACCGTCGCGGGTATCCTCGCCTGCATGCTCAATAACACCCTGCAGCTCCTCCTCGTCCGTGAGTTGCGCGCGTGCAAGCGTCAGCTCGAGGCGTATCCGGATGATGCGTCGGCGTGGCGCCCCGTTCCAGGCATTCCGAACGTCGCCGGCACCCTCGCCCTGCACGTCGCGGGAAACATCCAGCATTTCTTCGGCGCCATCCTCGGCCACGACGGCTATGTGCGTGATCGGGATTCGGAGTTCGCGCGTCGCGACGTTCCCCGTCAGGCGCTGTATACAGCACTCGACGCTGCCATCGCGTCGGTCGAACGTACCCTTCCCGGCGTCCGGGACGAGACTTTTGCCGGGCCATACCCCGAGCCCATCGCGAAGCGCCGGGTGAAGACACAGGACTTCGTCATTCACCTGGTCGCACATCTCGCCTATCACCTGGGCCAGATGGATTACCACCGCAGGGTCGTGACCGGGGATTCGAAGGGTCTGGACGCCGTATCGGTGCGGGAGTTGCCAGAGATGGCGTGACGGCCACAGCCGCCACCGCCATCCGATGCCAGAGCCCAGCAACACTGAACCCAACGAACCCTCGGTCGAAGGGATGGACGAGCCCGCGGAGGTCGTCCGCGACCGTGTCATTCGGTTGGCCTTCGGCGGAGACCGCGGCCGCTACGAGAAATTCATCCGGACTATCCGCGAAGCGATCCCGCCGGACGTGACGGTGATCATGCGGGGCAGTGCCGTTACCGGGAAGCGGTGGCGCACGGAGATTCCGTTCGATGCGGATGGACCGGGCACCAGCGATATCGACCTGACGCTCATCGGTGGCGAGATGGTCAAGCTGTTCGATGTGCACTACATCCCCGGCCTGCACACCGCGCCACTCAGCGACGACCATCCGGATGCCTCCGTGATGCTCATCCCGCTGCGGCAGGCATTGACGTCGCTGGCCGGACGGCCCGTGAACATCCAGGCGTCAGCGAACCTGCTGCAGTTCATGCGCGACGTCGTGATGAGCCAGCCATACCTCATCGTCATCGACGCCGACGCCCAAAGCGACGGAGCGGCCCCGGCGTGAGCCTGCGGTTGTTGAGTTACAACATCAAGTTCGGCGGTACGCGACGAGAACGCGCGATCGCGGAGGTGATCAACGCAGCAGCACCCGAGGTCGTGCTGCTCCAGGAAGCGTCAGATCCCAAGGTCGTCGAACATCTCGCGCGCGAGACCGGGCTACCGCATTGGGGATCGCGCCCCGCGCACTCCATGGGGTTCCTGTCGCGCCATCCCGTGAAGCACAGCGCATGGCACCGTCCGGCGGGTGCACGACACGCGTTCCTCGAGCTCGCGCTCGAGGGCATCGAGTGCCGCATCTTCGGGTTGCATCTCGTCGCCTGGTTCTCGAAATGGAGCGAGCGTAAGCGGCATCGCGAACTGCGGGCGCTCCTGGATGGCATTCGCGAACACCAGGCGGGCCTGCATCTCATTGCCGGCGACTTCAATGCGCTTGCGCCCGGTGAACTGTTCGAGGTGGCGAAGATGCCCGCCTGGATCCGTGCCATGATCTGGCTCAGCGGCCGCGACATCGCGCGCGACACCATTCAGCTGATGCTCGACGAAGGGTACACCGATGCATGGCGGCAACTGCATCCGGAAGGGCCGGGGTACACCTTCCCCACCTGGGATCCTCATGTACGTCTGGACTACGCGTTCCTGCCGAAGCGGTACGCCGAACGGATTGCGGTCTGCGAGATCATCTTCACGCCGGAACCACAGGTGAAGCTGGCATCCGACCACCATCCACTGATCGTCGAAGTACGCTGAATTGGGCCGAGGGCCGAGGGCCGAGAGCCGAGGGCCGAGGGCCGAGACCCGATTAGTATTGGCAGATACCCGACCGGAGAACGTCAATGGAAGCATCGACCTCACCAACCATGGGTAACGACAGCGGAAAGCTGGTACTGCGCTTGGCAATCGGCGTCCTCCTGTTGCTGCATGGGGTCGCCAAGCTGAAGGGCGGCATCGGCTGGATGTCAGGTCCTCTCGGAGCGGTTGGGCTTCCCGCGTTTGTCGGGTACGGCGTGTCTGTCGGCGAAATCGTGGCGCCCCTGCTGATGATCGTCGGCAAGTGGACGCGGCTCGCGGGGGTCGTCATCGCGGTCAACATGCTCGGCGCAATCATCCTCGTGCAGCGCGACAAGGTCGCCGCGCTGAACCAGGGGGGCGGCTGGGCCGTCGAGCTCGAAATGCTTTTTCTGCTCGGTGGTGTCGCCGTGTTCCTCCTGGGCAGCGGGCGATACTCGTTGTCGCGTGGCGTTGGACGCTGGGACTAGCGCTCGTTCGTGAGTGTGAATCCCACCTGTTGCTGCACGTACTGACGGACGTGCCGGCCGCCGATCTCCGCCGGCCGGTATCGCGTCTTCGGAAGCCAGCGTCGCACGGATTCGGCGAACTGCTCGTGGGTAGCCTGCAACACCCGCAGTGATCCCGGTTCGACCCGCCCCGCGGTGTCCACGACGAACGTGATGAGGACTTCTCCTTCGACTGCGACGGCGCGAAGGGAGCGTGGATACTCCGGCCGCGGGTTCTGCGGCAGCCCCGCCACTACACGGTCGACGGCACCCGCGGAATGGATGCCTCCGGGATTGCCATGTCCGATGGACGCACCGGTATCCAGCCCCGGACCCAGGGCCCGCAGCCCATTCGCCAGCGCCTGGGACGAAGCGGTCGTGACATCAAAGGTAGGAACGGCCGGGAGCGTGATTGATGCCGGCAGCTTCACGTCTGGCGGCGCAGGGATCGAGGCAATCCCGGGCGATCCGCGAAGCGCCGAAGGCGTTGCGTGCGACATGGCTGACCGCACCACGTACACCAGATGCTGGACGGGTTCCTTGGTGACTCCCTCCGGTTCGGTGGCCTGGGACGCGAGCGCCAGGGTGGTGCCAATCAGACCGGCGTGAACCGTCACGCTCATGGCCGTCCATCGCGTGTCGCGGCGTCGTGGACGCCCCGCGCTTTCGAGCAAGACGTGCATCATGCTGCCCTCCGTGTGTTCGTCTCCTGCGACGATACCCGCGGAGGATTGCGTGGCCCTTAGCGGATCATGATGAATGGGTGAAGACGCCGTTACAAGGCGATAACCCGCGGCGCGTGCCGCCCCGCATCCAACGGGCGCCGGCTCGGCCCATCCTGATTGCCGTGTGCGAAACCCGGAGGTATCTATGTCCGTAACGGATATATCCGCGACGGAGATACTCGATGGCCCCCGGCACTGACGGACGGACGCTCCTCCCACTCACGCCAGTGGTGCTGCACATGCTGCTCGCCCTCGCCGACGCGCGGCAGGGCAAGCATGGCTACGCAGTTGCGCGCGAAGTGGAAGAGACCACCGATGGCCACGTCCGCATGGGGCCGGGCACGCTCTACGGATCCATCGACCGGATGCTGGAAGCCAACTTGATCGAGGAATGCCGCTCCCGCATCAGCGACGACGACGAGCGGCGCCGCTATTACCGCCTCACCGCCTTCGGGCGCCGGGTGCTGTCGCTCGAGCTGGCCCGCCTCGAAAGCGTCGTGCTCATCGCGCGGCGCAAGCAGCTGCTTCCCGCATGAGGCGCGTTCCTCCATCCGAGCGGGCGTTCCGCGTGCTCCTGTGCCTGTATCCGCGCTCGTTCCGCCGGCGCTTCCAGGACGAGATGCTCGACTTCTTCCGCGCGCGCCGGGCCGAGCAGCGGGGACGGTACGGCTTCCGCGGAGACGTCCGGCTGTGGGCGCACCTCGTCGCCGACA
>DASPMP010000069.1:0-9889 GCA_035626995.1 Gemmatimonadaceae bacterium | reverse complement strand
CTGGCGATACAGCGCTGGCATGGCCGCCTCGGCGGTCGGTGCGATCGTCCTTGCCAACGCGGACAGATTGGCGCTGACGGTTCTCAGCACTCCGGAAGAGCTCGGAAGATACACGATCGCCTTCACGGCGACCGGTCTTCTGCAACTCGGCATTCAGCCCTTCTACAAGGCGTTCTTTCCGCGGTACGCCGAGCTCATTTCTCGGGGCGACACGGCATTGCTGCGTGAGGAGTACTTCCGCAGCTGCCGCGTTCTGGCGGCGATCGTCATACCGGCAGGCACCATCGGGATCGCCTTTGCACCGGAGATATTGCGCGTGTGGGTCGGCTCCACGGACCACACGACGGCACTGGTGCTGCGCCTGCTCCTGTCGGCGATCACGATGACGGGAGTTCTCTGGCTGCCAGCGGCATTTCAACAGGCGCACGGCTGGACGCGGCTTCACGCGGCGATGATCGCCGTCGCGCTGCTGGCGGGATTCCCGGTCATGGTCTGGGCGATCCAGCAGTGGGGAACGGTCGGCGCGACCGCCGTCTGGATGCTCCATGGAACCCTCGGCATCACCATGGAGCTCTGGCTCATGCATCGCCGACTGCTGCCCGGAGATCTCAAGCGCTGGTACACGTCCGTACTGCTCCCGCCCCTCGCCGTCGCGTTACCGATCGTTGTCGGGCTTCGACTGCTCTTGCCGCATCCGATCACCCATTGGGCAAGCATCAGCCACGTGGCGATCGCGACAAGCATTTCGTTGCCGCTCTCGGTCATCCTCACAACCAAGCGGGCTACCACTTCAGCCTCCCGACCATCCGAATGGCACCGCTGAATCACAGGTTCACCGTCATCATCCCCACCAAGGACCGCGCACAATTCCTCGCACATACCCTCAAGACGTGCGCAATCCAGGAGTATGACAATCTCGAGATCGTCGTCTCGGATGACGGAAGCAAGGATCACACGCGAGAGGTCGTGGAAGAAGCCCGGAGACGGGATGGTCGGATTCGCTACGTGAGTCCCGGGGCGGGGGTCGGGATGCTGGAGCACTTCGAGTTCGCGTTACAGCAGGCGAAGGATGGATACGTGATCGCGTTGGGCGGTGACGATGGGCTGATCCCCCATGGCATCCGCGACATGAACGCAGCCTTGAACGAAACGGGTCAAGAGCTACTGGCATGGCCCGCACCGATGTACTTCTATGCGAACACCCGGATGAAGATGGCGCAGATGGTCATCCATACCCGGTACGGGCGACCTCATACTGGCCTGCGCACAATCGACAGCGACACTTTTCTCAAGCGACAGGCGAGAGATCTCGCGTACGTCGGCGATATCGAGTCGCCGATGTTCTATGTCAAAGGCGTGGCGTCTACCCGACTTGTCGAAGCGGTTCGTCGAAGAAGCCCCGGCGGCCGCTTCTATTCGTGTCCCACGCCCGACGGCTATTCAGGAATCGTTCTGGCAGGTGAAGTGAAGACGTATGCGTTCTCGGGACGTCCATTTTCGCTCCACGGCGTGTCTCCCACCTCGGCCGGCGTCGGCTATTTGGCGTCCAGCGAGAGCGCCAAGAGGCAATCGGAGGCCTTCTTCGCATCGGTCGCGCACAGGCCAATGCACTCCGAGCTCGGATCGCAGCCGTATTCGCCCTTGATTTCGTTGATGACCGCCGACTACCTCCTCACGGCCCGCGACCTTCCGGGTTGGCCGGGAGCTCGCCCAAGCCTCGACATGCGACGGGTATTGCGCAAATCGCTGGTCGAGCTGCAGGATGGTCTGTTTGCCCAAGATCGCATTGCGCGCGAGCTCACCATCCTTCACGGCATTGCGAGACATCACGGCCTCGAAGACTACTTCCGGACGGCGATCCAAGACACACGGCGCAACGCACGACGACCTCTCGAGGGCAACGCCTTCAGCCCAAAGCGAGTATACCTGAACGCTGATGACCTAGGGATCGAGAACGTCCTGGACGCCGCATACTTCGCTTACTACGCGCATTCGGCCTCGAGTGCGTTTACCGGTCCAGCGCTGCTCCGGGCGATCGCGAACTCTGTTAGATACAAGACGTTCTCGCTACGGCGCGGACCCGCTATCGCCGACGCAGGCTCGGCCGACGAACAGGGCGGCGCGTAGCCTGGTGGTATCGACGATCCGAGCCTAGACCGCCCCGTCGCGTGATGATCACGGCTCAAAGCCGCTTCGCTGCACGGACGCTCGCGTTCGCCGCCCTTGCCACGGCCGCGGCGCTGCTTGTCGCGTCTGCCCCTCCGGCGGTGGGAAGATTTGCTGCTCCGGCCGCCACCGCTCTCCTGCTCTTCCTCGGCTTCGTGCTGCTCTTGCATCGCCAGCTCGGCGACGACCTGGTCGGCGATCTCGGGTTCCTGTATTCCGGATTTGTTCTCGCTTACACGCTGATTCCGGCTGCGGCGTTCGTGTGGGCAGATCTCGACGGAGGTAGCCCACTCGCGGCGCTGATGCCTGACTACAACAAACTGGCGCAGCATCTGTGGCGCCACACGCTGTTTCTTGGTGGCTTCATTTCAGCGTATCTGCTCGGACGGGGCATTTGGCGACGCTCGATCGTTCGTAAGCCTGCTCGCGGTCAGGACCGTGACCAGCGAACAATCATCACGGTGTCTGTGGTGCTTGCTGTTGCTCTTGCAGCGATGCTGTTGATGTCTGCGCCAGTTTCCAGCTACTACGACCACCACACGAGGTATGATCACCTGCCTTGGCTGCAGCGAAAGATGCTGTCAGTATGCATCCGCCTCAGCCTCGGGATGTACTGTGTACTGCTCGTCTTCTTGTTCAGAAACTTCCGCCGGTATCGCTTCCTGATTCCACTCGTGGTGGTATCGATCGTCACATTCGAGGTCGTCTATACCTTCGGCGCGCGCATCCAAGCACTGATCGTTCTGCTTCAGGCTCTCTGCCTCTATCACTTCACCGTCAAACGCGTTTCTCTGAAGCGTGTCGCGCTGGCATTTGCACTGTGCGCTGCGATCTTCTCGGCGATTGAGGTGGCGAGACCGTTAAGCCAAGAAAGCGAGGTGGGAGCGGCCTCCCTGCTCGAGGGAGGCCTGAAGCCGGCATCCGAGTTCGGAGCGGTCTTCTATCCGAGCTTTCATCTCTACGAGGAGCGAGCCAATGGCTCGCTCCCACCGCGCGAGTGGCCGATGCTCTTCAACGATGCCATTTCGCTCGTGACGTTCGGCGCGTTCAACCGCTGGAACCCGATGAACTGGTACGCGCGGAACTACTACCCCACCGTAGAGATTCCACCGTTCACCGTGGGGCCGATCGCGGAAAGCGCCCTCTGGGGCGGAGAAGTCGATCTTCTTCTTCGCGCGGTGCTCAATGGGCTCTTCTTCGCGGCGATCATGGGCTGGTTTGTCAAGCGTGCCAACGAATGGTGGGCACTCAGCATCTACGCCTACTGCTACGCGACGGCCATACTCACGATCAAGTACTCAGTGCTTCTGCATCTTACCCTGATCGAGAAGAACCTGCTCCCGACGCTCTTTCTCGTCTTCCTGGTGCGAGTCATTCGCTGGAGGGGTGAAGTGTCGACGGCGAAGCAGCTGAGTTCAGGGACGTCGTGAGCGTCGTCCTCCTGAAGATCTTTCATCTGTCCGTGCTCGAGGCGTCCGGAGGGGAGTAATGGGAACTTCATCGTCGGCGTTGAACCAGAGTGACTCGCCGCTTTCTGACGACGATCTCTTCGAGCGAGGCCAGCTCTCGCTCCTGGAGATCATCGCCTTCGTCCGGAGGAACGTCAGGACGATCGCTGGCATGGCCATCGGCGCCTTCCTGCTGGTCGTGATCGCCGTGGTGCTGATGGAACGCACCTACACATCGTCGGCCTCATTCACTCCACAATCGTCCGACCGCCTATCCGCCGTCGCTGGACTCGCAGCGCAGTTCGGCGTGGCAGCAGGTGGGCCTGATCCTTCGGAATCACCCGCCTTCTATGCCGAGCTCCTGAAGACGCGTGAAGTCATGACTGCCGTGCTCGAGGCCAAGTATTCGACTAGCCATACAAAGCGCGGCACGGCAATCCGCTTGATCGATCTAATGGAAGTCGACGAGCCGACGGAGGAGCGACGCCTGCAGGCAGCGATCAAGGAGCTGTCAGACGAGGTTGACGTGGAGCACAGAGCTCGGATTGGTATCGTGTCTTTCCGTGTGAGCTTGAATGACCCAGTCCTCGCCCAGCAAGTCACGCGGAAGTTCCTGGACGAGGTGAGCAGATTCAGCTTGGAAAAGCGCAGCGCGAAGGGGAACGCGGAACGCCGCTTCACCGAGGCGCGGATGCGGGATCTGCAAGCGCAACTACGAGCTGCCGAAGACCAACTCCAGTCCTTCCTCCAGCGAAATCGGGACTATCGAAATTCGGCCGAACTCACCTTTCAGTACAACAGGCTTGCGGAGAATGTGGAGTTTCTACGCGGAGTCCGCACGACGGTCGCGCAGGCGCACGAGAAGGCGCGAATGGACGAGGTCCGAGACACACCTGTCCTCACGGTGATCGAGCAGCCGTACCTTCCGGCTCGTCCCAACGGTCGCGGCATCGTCCGCTATGGTCTTCTCGCTCTGGGACTGGGAACGCTCGTGGGACTCGCGGCAGCCTTTGCTCGTGAGTCTTTCCGACGAGAACGCGTTTCGATCTCGCGTTGACTGGTCCTCAGGCGGCAGACCTGGAGGCGCACCGCACGCGCCGACGGGTGCATTCCGCCCTGGCGTGCCGATTGGGCACTGGACGACGGTGGGCTCGCCGGCGTTCGGGTCGCTTGCGGACCGCCAAACCACACCCGCGCATCGTTCCAGGCGGGCATTGGGATGGCCGACCTGACGGACCTCTCGACAGTCGTCACCCTATCGAACGCAATCAACGCCGCGTTCAACACGGGCTTCGCGAACCGCACGACCGCGGGAGAGAGTGTACTAGAGACAGAATATCCGGCCGCGCCAGTGAATCGGGGGCGGCGTCGGTCCAGTGTACTCGGTGGGCATCTGGTCGTCCCGCTCTTGGAGCCAAATGCGGTATCGCTTCCATTCGATCAACTGGAAGATCTCAGCGACGGACGCGCCGTATTTCACTATCTGGTCGGCGTGAATCTCTATCGCGAGCTTGGGGCGCGTCGTGAGAATTCGTTGCGCGCCTTCAAGGACGGCGACTTCGAATCCTTCAACGTCGATCTTCAGGAGCGTCGGGGCGAGATCGGCGTAGTCGTCGAGACGGGACACGGTGACAGGGATGCCGGGAGAGGTCACCGCAACGCCCGACGCCGACTCGTCGAAGAGAATCGTGCCTGGACTCGCGCCGACCGCCTCCCCCTTCACAGTCACGTTGGACAGTCGATTCAGATGCACGTTCTCACGAAGGAATCGAACGTGAGACGGAACGGGCTCGAACGTCACGACGCGTCCAGAGGGACCAACCCAGCGAGACAGGAGGATGGCGGACACGCCGTGGTGTCCGCCGACCTCGAAGACGACATCGCCTTTCGCGACGATGTAGTCGCGCATGAAGCCCATTTCCCGCCACACGGGGTTGTTGATGCAGGGACGGTCGTACCATGCCCGCCCCTCCCGGTTGCCGATGTACAGGTCGAATGTCTCCCCCTCCATCGCTTTCCCCCTGACCACGTACGGGCGGAAGAATCGATTCCCGTGGCGGTAGGGGAAGACGGCCTTGTGGATGGCGTTCTGAACGCTCGTCGGCAGGAGCGCCTTCATGTTCGTCAAGAGACTCACACGTCCTCCCTCTGCAGATAACGACGATCGCGCACGCGATCTGGACTGGGCAACTAGTCTAGCGGGTCACTCGCCCTTCGCCAGTGATGTGCAATGCTCACCCGTATCCGCTCGATCTGGTAGCGTGATCCACCTCGGGTTCGGGGGAGACTCCCACCTGTGAGAGACTGGGAGCATTTGCAGGAGACCGAGCAAGAAGCCGTTTGCGCCTGAGGTCCGGGAGCGGGCAGTCCGTCTCCTGCGGGACCAGCAGGGGGAGCACCCGACGCAGTGGGCCGCGATCTGGGCCATCGTGCCGAAGATCGGCTGCTCCGCCAAGGCGCTACGGGTGTGGCTGCGTCGAGCTGGACGCGATGCCGGCGAGCGGTCGGGACTAACGACCGACGAGCGGGAGCGGCTCAAGACACTGGATCGGGATCGGGAGCTCGACGTAGCGGCTGCGATGTCCCGGACGTCCCCCACGCGCTGATGTATGCCCTCATCCACGCACATCGCGCCGCCCACGGCGTCGAGCTGATCCGCCAGCTTGGGATCGCGTCGTCGGGCGACTACAACCACCGAGCGCGCATGGCGCGTCCCTAGTATCGCTCGGCGCGCGCCCAACGGGATGCCGCGCTACGCGCGGCCATCACGCGCATCTACGCACTCACCACGCCGGCGCGGGGAAGGTGTGGCACCAGATCCGAGGCCAAGGCGTCGTAGTGGCGCGCTGCACCCGGGCTCCCCGTCCACGCTCGGGGCGCACAGCCTGCAGCCGATCGCGACGGCTCTTCCCGCGGGCGGACGTCGAGCAGGAGCGCGGCTGGTTCAACACCTACACGCACCTCTGGCGCCTCTACTCCGACTTCGGCATGATCGGGCCGCTGCTCGTCCCCGCCAACTACGGCTTCGGCGCCCTGTGGGCGTACCACTCACCGCTGCGCGCCCCTCGCGGCGAAGCTGATCGTCGTCGAGTTGCTGGCGCTCGCGATCCTGCCGATCCTCCAGTCGAACTGGTTCTCCTTCCTACCACTCTTCCTGCTCATGGAGGGAGGCATGGCTCATCCTGCGCTTCGCGCGCGCGCGGCGGACAGTGCCGCTCGTGGCGCCACCCGCCGCGCTTGGCGACGTCCTGATCCGCGCCGGGGTCAGCCGCGAGGGGTTGCGGTCTCGGTGAACCGGTACGAGAGGTCGGCTGTCGGCAGATCAGTCGCCACCGCCTCCGTCGCGGGGGTGGCCGTCTGGGCCTCGTACCAGGTGTAGGTGGACGCCAGCCCATCGCGCAGCGCGACCGCTGGCCGCCAGCCCACCGCCGAGAGCCGCGACACGTCGAGCAGCTTGCGCGGCGTGCCGTCCGGCTTCGATGTGTCGAAGACGATCTCCCCCTGGAAGCCGACCACCTCGCGCATCATCTCCGCGACCTCGGCGATCGTCACGTCCTCGCCGCAGCCGATGTTGATGATTTCGGAGGAATCGTAGCGCTCCATCAGGAAGACGCAGGCCGCGGCCATGTCGTCGACGTGGAGGAACTCGCGCCGCGCCCGCCCCGACCCCCAGACCACGACCTCGGGCGCGCCCACGAGCTTCGCCTCGTGGAACTTGCGCATCAGCGCGGGCAGCACGTGGCTGTTCTGGAGGTCGAAGTTGTCCCCCGGGCCGTAAAGGTTCGTCGGCATCACGCTGACGAAATTCGTCCCGTGCTGCCGGTTGTACGAGCGACAGAGCTCGATGCCGGCGATCTTCGCGATCGCGTACGGCTGGTTCGTCGGCTCGAGGTATCCCGACAGCAGGTACTCCTCCCGGATCGGCTGCTCGGCGTGCTTCGGGTAGATGCAGGAGCTGCCGAGGAACATCAGCTTGCGGACCCCGCTACGATACGCCGCCTCGATGACGTTCAGCTGGATGGTGAGATTGCTGCGGATGAAGTCCGCCGGGAACGTGTTGTTGGCGAGGATCCCGCCGACCTTGGCGGCCGCGAGGAACACGTACTCCGGGCGCTCGTGTTCGAAGAACTCGAAGACGGCACCCTGGTCCTCCAGCTCGAGCTCCGCGTGCGAGCGGCAGAGGATGTTTTCGTGACCCCGTGCGCGGAGCTGCCGAACGATCGCGGAACCAACCAGCCCGTTGTGGCCGGCCACGTAGATCCTGCTGTCGCGGTCCATGCGTGCGCGCTCCTTCAATACGCGGTAAGGCTCGGCGCGTCGGCCGCCGAGGTCAGGGCAGCCATTGACGGCGAAACGAACCGCCGCGCGTGTTGTTCGCGCTGCGCCAGTTCCAGATCCGACTCCACCATCATGTCCACCAGCCCCTCGAACGTCACTGTGGGGGCCCAGCCGAGCCGCTTCCGCGCCTTCGTCGCGTCGCCGAGGAGATGGTCAACCTCGGTTGGACGCGTGTAGCGCGCGTCGAACTCGACGTGCTCGCGCCAGTCAAGCTCGAGACAGGCGAAGGCGCGCACGACGAAGTCGCGCACCGAGTGGGCTTCGCCGGTGGCGACGACGTAATCGTCCGGCTCGTCCTGCTGCAGCATCCGCCACATCACCTCGACATAATCGCCGGCGAATCCCCAGTCCCGCCGCGCGTCGAGGTTGCCGAGGTAGAGCTTGTCCTGCAGTCCGAGCTTGATGCGCGCCGCGGCGCGCGTGATCTTGCGCGTCACGAAGGTCTCTCCGCGGCGCGGCGATTCGTGATTGAACAGGATTCCGTTGCAGACGAACAGCCCGTATGCCTCGCGGTAGTTGATCGCGTACCAGTGGGCCGCCACCTTTGCGACGGCGTACGGGCTGCGCGGACAGAACGGGGTCACCTCCGACTGCGGTGGCGCTGCGGCGCCGAACATCTCCGACGACCCGGCCTGGTAGACCTTGAGCCGCTGCCCGTGGCGCTGCTCGTGGTCGCGTACCGCCTCGAGCAGCCGCAGCGTTCCGATGCCGGTCACATCGGCCGTGTACTCAGGCTCGTCGAACGACACGCGGACGTGCGACTGTGCGCCGAGGTGGTAGAGCTCATGGGGCGCGATCGCAGCGATGATCCGACGCAGCGCGCCGCCGTCGGACAGATCGCCGTGATGCAGGAACAGCCGCGTTCCTGGCGTATGGGGGTCGTGATAAAGATGCTCGATCCGCCCGGTGTTGAAGGTGGAGGCGCGTCGGATCAGACCATGGACTTCGTATCCCTTGGCGAGGAGCAACTCGGCGAGGTACGAGCCGTCCTGCCCCGTGATTCCGGTGATCAATGCTCGCCGCGGCGAATCGACCGTCTGGTCCATCTCCATCCACGCCTCGCTAGTAAATGACTCTGGCACGGCTATCCGCGACGCGCGCGTGGCCGAGGAGCTTCACGTCAACCGTTGTCGGCTGCCCTGACGGAGAAACGAAAACACGAAGCACCGCTCGATGTCCGGCGGGATCGCGCGCCCTACTCCACCCCCCGTCCACTCACCACCGCCCACGGCGTCCGCACCAGGATCTCCAAGTCCCCGACCACCGTCCACTCGCGCGCGTACGCCAGCTCGATCACCGCCCGCTCCGGATACCCCACCCGCGAGCGCCCCTTCACCGCCCACGCCCCGCTCAGCCCCGGCCGCACCGAGAGAAGGACGTCCAGCGTCCCCTCGTAGTGCACCGCCTCCTCGTCGATGATCGGCCGCGGGCCCACGAGCGACATGTCGCCCATCAGCACGTTCCAGAGCTGCGGCACCTCGTCGAGGCTCGTCTTGCGCAGGAAGCGGCCGATCCGCGTCACGCGCGGGTCGTGATCCGTCGGGATCTTGTAGCTGTTCGCCACGTATCGCTCGCGCAGCGACTCGTCCTCGAGCAGCGCGCGCTCCGCGTCCACGCGCATCGAGCGGAACTTGAGGCAGTTGAAGCGACAGCCGCCGCGCCCCAGCCGCTGGTGCGCGAACAGCACCGGACCGCGCGAGTCGAGCATGATCAGCACGGCGATCGCCGCGATCACCGGCGCGAGCACGACGAGCCCGATCGTGGCGCCGATCACGTCCATCGCCCGCTTCACCGCATCGCCGATCGCGACGCGCGCCGGAAATGCCGCGGCGAGACCGATACCCGGCAGCGGCACCGGCAGCGCGAGCACCCCGCTGCGCCCGCGCTTCAACCCGCGCGCGAGGTGAGCCTGGCGGCCATCGGCGAGGAGCACGGCG
>DASPMP010000068.1:0-7770 GCA_035626995.1 Gemmatimonadaceae bacterium | reverse complement strand
CGCGTGACCGACACCGGCATCGGCATCAAGCCGGAGTACCTGTCGGTGATCTGGGAGGATTTCCGGCAGGTCGACCAGTCGCGGACCCGGGAATTTGGCGGGACGGGGCTGGGGCTGAGTATCACCCGCAAGCTGCTCGAGCGGTTGGGGGGGGCCATCTCCGTGGAGAGCATCGTCGGTGTGGGGACGAGCTTTACCGTGATGCTTCCGCTGGAGGCGCCGCAGCAGGCGTCGGGGGATGCAACAACCCGCATCGGCGGCGCGTAAGGGTCAGCAGCAGGAAACCCTCCGGAGCGAGCGGTGGTCCAACTGCTGGATTTTGAAGGACGCTTCTCGCCTCTCGCATCCCAACCATGACCAGGATTCGCGCCGCGCTCATCGCGGCCTTGCTTTCGTGCATCACTGCGCCGGCCGCACAGGCGCAGGCTGACATCATTCGTGGGCGCGTCACCGGCCCGGACAGCCTTCCCATCGAGAACGTGACGGTCACGGCGACCTCGCTGTCCGGAGGCGTCAATCGCACGGCGCGCACGGGAAGGGATGGCCGGTACACCATCACCTTCCCCGGCGGCGACGGGGACTACATCATGAACTTCGCGGCCCTCGGCTTCGCCGTGAAGCGTTTCGAGGTGAAGCGAGTGGCCGATGAGGATTTCCTGCTGGCCGACGCGCGGCTGCAGCGCGTCAACACCGTGCTCGAGGCGGTGGACGTCGTCGGCGAGCGACAGCGCCCGCGGCGCAACGATGTTGCACCGGATGCCAGTGGCACCGAGCGCACAATCGCCACCAGCGAGGTGCCCGCCAACCTGCTTGGTGATCTCGCCGCCATGGCGGCGACGTTACCCGGCGTGTCGGCCGCCACGAACGACGATGGCAGCAGCGGCTATTCGGTCCTCGGACTCGGTGCGGACCAGAACAGCACGACGCTGAACGGAATGAGCTTCGGCGGCGGCCAGCTGCCGCGCGACGCTGCGATCACCTCCTCACTCGTGACGTCTCCGTACGACGTCTCCCGCGGCGGATTCAGCGGCGCACAAATGAACATCCGCACCCGCCCCGGATCGAATTTCATCACGCGCACCAACAGCCTCAATTTCGACGCGCCGGCGATGCAATGGAGCGACGCCGCAGCGCGCTCGCTCGGACAGGAATTCACGAATGCCTCCCTCGGCGGTCTGGTGTCCGGTCCACTGGTGTATGACAAGGCGTTCTACAGCGTGTCATACCAGCTGGGCCGCCGGTCGAACGACCTGCACACGCTGCTCACCACCGACCCGCTCGGATTGCGCGCCGCTGGCGTCGCGGCCGACAGCGCCGATCGGCTGCTGGGCATCCTGGGAGCACAGCAGATCCCGATCGCGACGCGCGCGGTCCGGGATGACCGCATCGGCGACAGCGGCCTGCTTCTCGGCAGCATCGACCTGACATCTCCGACCGCGACGAGCGGGACGGCGGTCAACGTGGCCTTCAACGGAAGCTGGGGACGACAAAGCCCCTCGAGCGGGTCGGTCACCGAAGTGCCCGCGTTCGGCGGCGATCGCACGAACTACCGCTTCGGCGCGCAGGCTCGCCACAGCAGCTTCTGGAAGTCGGTCATCCTGACCGAGACATCGCTGGGGGTGAGCGCGTCGAAGAACTACGGCACGCCGTACCTCGACTTGCCGGCCGGGCGCGTCCGGGTCAATTCGACGTTCGACGATGGCACCAACGGCGTGCAGATGCTGTCGTTTGGCGGCAACCAGTCGATGAACAGCACGCAGGCCAGCCTGGGCACCGCGTTCCAGAACCAGTTGTCCTGGTTCAGCAAGAACAACAAGCATCGACTCAAGCTCGCCACGGAACTGCGTCACGAGCTCGCCGACCAGACCTTCGCGATCAACCAGCTGGGAACCTTCACGTACAACTCGCTGGCGGATTTCGAGAACAACATGCCCGCGTCGTTCTCGCGGCAGCTGTCCCCGCGCGAGCGGGAGATCAGTCAGTTCGTCGGCGGCATTTCGCTGGGCGATTCCTATCGGCGCACGCCGAACCTGCAGCTGACATACGGGGTGCGCCTCGATGGCTCGCGCTACTTCACGACCCCGCGACTGAATCCGTCGCTCGACACGTTGTATGGATTGCAGAACGACGTTCTCCCCAACCGCGTGTACGTGAGTCCGCGCGCCGGGTTTTCCTGGACCTACGGCACCTCATCGCAGATTGCATCATTCCTGGGCGCGCAACGCGGGCCCCGTGCCGTCGTCCGCGGTGGCGTTGGCGTGTTCCAGAACGTGCCTGGCGTGAATCTCATTGGCGGGGCGTTGGACAATACGGGACTGCCGAATGCGGTGCAGCAGATCACGTGTATCGGGGCGGCGACACCGGTTCCTGACTGGGACGCGTATGGCGCCGACCTGGCCAACATCCCAACGGAATGCGCCAATGGTACGTCGGGAACGCCATTCGCCAACGCAGCGCCGAACGTCTCGGCGTTCAGCCGCGACTATGTCTCTCCACGAAGCGTTCGGTCGAACCTGAACTGGTCGGGGCCGGTGCTGAACAACCGCTTCTCGACGTCGTTCGACCTCACGTATTCGCGCAACCTGAACCAGTCGAGCAGCATCGACCGGAATTTCAGCCCGACATCGCGCTTCACCCTCGCAGATGAGGCGGGACGACCGGTGTACGTCCAGCCGACGAGCATCGTGCCGGCCACTGGTGCCATTGCGTCGCAGGACGCGCGCGTGAACAGCCGGTACAACCGCGTGAACGAGATGGTGTCGGACCTCCGGTCGGAGAGCTATCAGGCTACGTTGCGGCTGTCGCCAGCGACCTTCAGCAGCGGCTTCTCGTGGAGCGCCTGGTATTCGCACACACAGGTGCGCGAGCAGTTCCGGGGATTCAGCAGCACCGTCGGCAACCCGCTCGACGTGGCCTGGGGCCGGTCGGCGACCACGCCGCACTCGATCGGCTACAGCCTCGGATACAACTTCTTCGACTTTCTTCGCGTGAACTGGTTCGGCCAGTTCCGTTCCGGCTTCCGGTACACACCGATGGTTGCCGGTGACGTGAATGGCGACGGCAGCTCAAACGATCGGGCATTCGTCTACGAGCCATCATCGGCGGCCGCGCAGGACGATCCGGCACTGGCCGACGGCATCGCAGCCCTGTTGTCGAACGGTTCGTCGGGGGCGCGTGCGTGCCTTTCGAGTCAGCTGGGGAAGCTGGCCACGCGCAACAGCTGCCAGGGACCGTGGACATCGACGGCGAGCATGTCGTTCACGTTCAATCCCATCAAGGTGCGGATGCCGCAACGGGCGTCGCTGTCCTTCCAGCTCTCGAATCCCCTCGGCGCCGCCGACCTGCTGGTGAACGGGTCCGACAACCTGCGGGGGTGGGGCCAGATGGCGATTCCCGACGGGCAGTTGCTGTACGTGCGCGGCTTCGACGCCACGAACCAGCGGTACCAGTACGAGGTCAATCGCCGGTTCGGGGCGACCAGCCCGGCCTTCACGCAGTCGCGCAACCCCGTGACGTTGACGGCACTCCTGCGCTTCGACATCGGACCGACGCGTGAGCGACAGATGCTGACGCAGCAGCTGGACCGTGGACGCCGTCGCGAGGGACAGAAGGCGCCCGAGATGCTGCTGCGTGCCATGTTCGGCAACGGTGGTATCCCGAATCCGCTGGCGACGCTGCTGCGCGATCAGGATACGCTCCAGCTGTCCCCGATTCAGGCCGACAGCATCGCAACGATGAATCGGCAGTACGTCATCAAACTGGACGGCATCTGGACGCCGGTGGTGCGGGAGTTTGGCGCACTGCCCGACACGTACGACCACGACGAGGCCTATCACCGCTATGTCCAGGCGCGCCGGCAGACCGTAGACGCCATGCGTGCGCTGGCGCCGAAGGTGAAGGAGCTGCTCACCGACGACCAGGTGCGACGGTTGCCGCCGTTCATCGCGCAATACCTGGATACCCGGTACCTCGCGTCAATCCGTTCCGGGACCGCGGGGTTGGGCACCGGAGGGTTCGGCGGCTTCATGCCGGGTGGCGTGGAGGTCATCATGGCCGGCGGCGGTGGTGGTGGCGGAGGCCGCATCGAGATACGCGTACCGTAAAAAACTGACTGCGTTCACAAACTGCGTTGACACACTGCGTTCATTCGGAAGACTCCTCGTTCAATCGGAAGATGACTCGACACATTTCACTCGTCCTTGCAGTGGCAGCACTGGCGCCGACAGTCGGCGCGCAGCAGCGCCCGGAAATCCGGCAGCTCGGTCCGGTCGTTGCGACCTCCAGCGAGACATTCGGACCACTCGTCTTCGTCCGGCACCTGAAGTCGGGTGTGCTGGTGAACGACCAGGCCAACCGTCGGCTGCTCAAGCTCGACGAAATGCTGGCCAACCCCACCGTCGTCGCGGATTCCACTCCGGCCACGGCAAGCGCGTACAGCGGTCGCTCGGCGGGACTCATTGCCTACCGGGGCGACTCCTCGCTCTTCGTGGACCCCGGCTCGATGTCCATGTATCTCGTGGATGGTGACGGCAAGCTCGGACGGGTCATGTCCGTGCCGAGGTCGCAGGATGCGCTGGCGCTCGGGAACGCGCCGCTCGGAAATGCGACCTTCGATGGCCAGGGACACCTGGTATACCGCGGCTTCGGCGGGATGCGCTTCAACTTGGGGGGCGCCGGCGCCGGTCCGGCGCGCGCGGAAGCCGCACGTCGCGTCGAAGTCGCCGCCGGTGGAGGTTCCGGACAGATCATGATGCCGGCGCTCCCCGAAAGCT
Organism: Gemmatimonadaceae bacterium; assembly: GCA_035626995.1. Lineage (GTDB taxonomy): Bacteria > Gemmatimonadota > Gemmatimonadetes > Gemmatimonadales > Gemmatimonadaceae > DASPMP01. Next base: position 2,998 of record DASPMP010000068.1, on the reverse strand, counting down.
CCGCGGTGGTTCGGGTGAACCTGGCGACGCGGGCAGTGGACACGCTCGCATGGGTACGGATTCCGCGGGTCAAGATGGATATCCAGCGAGACGAAGCCACGGGCAACATGCGCGCGAGCGCGGTCATGAACCCGCTGCCCACGGTGGACGAATGGGCTGTGTTGTCGGATGGATCCGTCGCGGTGCTGCGCGGCCGGGACTACCACATCGACTGGATTCGTCCCAACGGTACCCGCGAATCGTCCGCCAAGATTCCATTCGACTGGCAGCGGCTGACGGACGAAGACAAGGTGACGTTCATGGATTCGCTGAAGGCGGCGCGTGAGCGATTCCTTGCAACGCAGCCTGCTCCGCCGGCGCCGCAAGTGTCGTCGAGCACGACGACCGGGCCTGGCGGCATGCAGCAACGGACGATGGTCGCCATGGGTGGCCCCGGCGCGGGCGCCGCGGGCGGCAACCCGATGGAGATGGCCATGGGTCGGAACATGCAGTTCGTCCCGCCGGAGGAGCTGCCCGACTACAAGCCCCCGTTCTTCACGGGGGCAGTGCGAGCGGATGCTGACGGAAACGTGTGGGTATTGACCGTCCCCACAAAAGCGGTGGCAGGTGGGCCCATTTACGATGTGATCAACGCAAAAGGCGAGTTGACGGAGCGGGTGCAGATCCCGAAGGACCGGACGATCATTGGCTTCGGCGAGGGAGGGATCGTCTATTTGGGGGTGCGAAACGGCACACGGACGACGCTGGAGAAAGCGAAGGTTCGCTAATGCGGCGCGGTCGCTGAGAGTGGAAAACTCCATTTTGTGATGCGGGACACTGTGACCTATCGCGGTGTCCCGCGTCACTAGGGTGCCATTGCGCAAATGAGAGAAAAAGCGAATGGTAGTGTGTTTCCAACTCACCCCCCAGGAGGGTTTGTATGCGACGTTGCCTCATGGCAATTCTCGTAGTTGGTCTGGTCAGCCTGAGCACCAGTGAAGCATCAGCTCAGCCGTCACTGAAGGACGTTGCGGCGTACAGCGCGCTGGTCTTCACGCCGGTCGGCTCGCACGCTCCGATGCAGATGCAGAAGGCGAATGCGTTTGCGGTTCGCTTCTCGCATTTCTCGCAGGAAGGCAGCGACGGCACGAATAACCTCGCCGGCTCGTACTTCATGAAGGCAGGTTCGAACGCGCTTGTCGGTGGCACGCTTGGCTACATCATGCCGGGCTGCGACAACTGCGATGGCGTGTTTAACGCCGGCGTGAACCTGAACTCCTCGCTGTGGAGCAACGCCAGCGGCGCCGCGATCGGCATGTCTGGTGATCTCGGCTGGGCGAAGGAAGATGAAACGACCTTCCTCTCCGCCGCGATTGGCGTTCCGCTGAGCATCTCGAAGGAGCAGGCCAGCAAGTCCCGCATCTCCGCGTTCGTCGCGCCTGGCTTCGGCTTCGGCCGCGTCAGCGCGGATGCCGGCAGCGAAAGCGGCACGCGTCCGATCATCGGCGCTGGTGCTGCGTACCAGGCCGTTGGTGGCTGGGCGCTCCACGCCGCGTTCCAGAAGGTCATGATCGAGAACGGTGGCAACAACATCGGTCTCGGCTTCTCGTACAAGATGGGCAACTAAGACGTCTTGTCAGAAATACAGACGCCTGCCCGAAAGGGCAGGCGTTCTGTTTTTCTAAGCCTTCAATCGTTCCGGAGCGCGACGACCGGGTCGACGCGGCTGGCACGCCGGGCTGGCAGGTAGCACGCGAGCGCAGCGACCAGGGCCAGCACGAGGGGGACCGTGGTGAAGGTGACCGGATCCAGCGCCTCCACGCCGTAGAGCTGCGATTCCACTAGCCGCGTCGCCGCCAGTGCGGCGCCAAGGCCGAGCGCGATCGCGATGACGATCGTGCGCATCCCCTGGCGCAGCACCATTCCCACGACCTGAATCGCGCGGGCGCCCAGCGCCATCCGCACTCCCATTTCCTGCGTCCGCCGGGCGACGGCGTAGCTCATGACGCCATACACGCCGATGGTCGCGAGGACCACCGCCAGGATGGCGAACGACGCGAGCAACCGCATCGTAAAACGGCGTGAGCCGAGCTGCGCCTCGATGGACTGCGTCACCGGGCGGATGCGCCACACCGGCTGGTCGCGATCGACGCGCCAGATGGCATTGCGCGCGGCGTTCGCCACGGTCATGGGATCACCCGCGGCACGGACGACCACTTCGGTGAAGATCAAGGGCTTCTGCTGATAGTGAACGTAGATCTGGTCCAGGGGCGCCTCGCTCAGGCGGAAGTGTTTCGCGGTACCGACCACCCCGACGATCGTGGCCCATACCGGGTCGTCACCGTCCATGACCCGGACGCGCTTGCCGATGGGCGAGCCCTCGGGCGCGACTTTCTTCGCGAGGCGGTCATTCACGATGACCACGCGCGCCGATTGCAGCCGATCGTCCACGCTGAAGTCCCGACCCGACAGGCGGGGAATGCGCATCGTCTCGAAATATCCGTCGCTTACGATATTCACATTGGCTTGCGGCAGCTGTTCGCGCTCGGCCACGCCCACGCCCTCGACCTCATAGGGCAGCCGGTCCCCATTCCCATTCAGCGGAGTGGCGCGGACGAGTGCGGCGTTGCGGACGCCCGGGACGCCGCGAATTTCGGCGATGGTCCGGGTAAACATCTCGGCGATTTTCGTTTCCGTGTCGTAGGTCGAGACGGGAAGGCGGAATTGCATCGTGACGAGATTCTCCGTGTCGAATCCCGGACGGATCGCCGCAAGAGCGATGAGGCTGCGGGTCAACAAGCCGGCGCTGACAAGGAGCACGACGCAGAGCGCAAGCTGACCGACCACCAGTGAGTGATGACCGCGGAGTCGCGCGTCCGCAGCGCCACGTGTCGTCAACGTGTCCTGCAACCGGGTACGGCTCGCCTTCCATGCCGGCGCAATTCCAAACACTGTGCCCGTTGCCAGCGTCACGAGTGCCGCAAACCCGAGCACGCCGGGATTGATCCCAACGGTGCCA
>DASPMP010000067.1:0-10450 GCA_035626995.1 Gemmatimonadaceae bacterium | reverse complement strand
GCCGGTGATGGCACTGGTGCAGGCATGGTATCCACTCGCGGCCGCGGCAACACGAACGCTGTGTCGACAGGAATGACGGTGTCGACAGGAATGACGGTGTCGACAGGGACAGGTGCCGGCGCTGGTGTGGGAAGCGGCTGTGGCGCGATGAACGTTGTGTCGATCGGCGGGAAGTCGTATGGCTGAGACGGCTCCCGTGCACGCGGCATCTGTCCGCTGGCGAGCCGCATCTCCTGTTCGAGCGCGACCGTCATCACGACGAATTCCAGAACGCTCATCCCCGCGCTTTCGATAGCTTGTCGAGCACTTGCCTGACCTTCAAGGTATGCGACCGCCCGATCCATCGTACGCTCGGTGGGCGCGTCCGGGCGCAGGATTGCGCCAAACTGCGCTGCGATCCGCTTGCTAATGCCACGCTGAGCCGCGTCCCACTGCTTGTACTTCTCGCTGGTGATCGCAAACTCAAGACTGCTCCCGTCCGCCAGCGCGACCTCTCCCCCGGAATGGGACAGCAGCGATGCCTGCGCGTCGTTGCGACCTCCAAGGTCGCAACCCGCGAGACACACACTCAGGCAAATCCCAATCAAGACGCGCATCGTCGGGATGCCAATGCAACATCCGGACACACCGCGAGAGGCCGCGCTCGCTACACCCTGCTGTGCAACTGCACCGGCTCCGATTTCTTCCGCATCTTGAGATTCAGCATCTCCACCAGCACCGAGAAGCCCATCGCGAAGTACGTGTAGCCTTTCGGGATGTGGAAGCCAAGTCCTTCAGCGACGAGGTTCGTTCCGATCAGGATCAAGAACGACAATGCCAGCATCTTGATCGTGGGATGCCGGTCGACGAATCCCGAGATGCCTCCTGCGGCCGCCAGCATGATCCCCAGCGCGATCACGTTTGCGGCAATCATGATGGACACCTGTTGCACCATGCCGACGGCGGTGATCACCGAGTCCAGCGAGAACACGATGTCGATGACCATGATCTGCAACACCACAGCCTTCATCGAGGGCAACACCTTTGCCTTGCCTTCCATGTGCTCCTCGCCTTCCAGCTTCCCGTGAATCTCGTAGGTCGCCTTGGCGATGAGGAACAGGCCACCGATGATCAGGATCAGGCTGCGCCCGCTGATGGGGAGTGAGAAAACATGAAACAGTGGCGTCGTCAGCTTGACCACCCAGGCAATACTCAACAGCAGCAGGATGCGACTGACGAACGCTCCCATGAGGCCCAGCTTGCGCGCACGCGGCTGCTCTTCCGGTCGGAGCTTCGATGAGAGAATCGAGATGAAGATGATGTTGTCGATGCCGAGCACGATTTCGAGTGCCGTCAACGTCAGTAGGCCAAGCCATGCGTTCGGATCGGAAAACCATTCCATGGGGAGTTCGCCTGGATGCGATGGGGAAGTCGTAGACCCGCACAATCCTATTCTGGGGACGGTTTCCCTGCTGGATGGTGGACAGGGGACCTGCGTCACATGGGACCGCTTCTGATCTAAGTGTTTGCGTTTGCAAGACTTACAATGGCGGCGGGCGTGGGGCCTGCAGGCACTGTAGCTGCTTCTGTGAGCTGGCTGTCGCACCACAGGAGTTCATATGAAGAAGCTTGCACTTACCACATTCGCTCTGGCTCTCGCATCGACGCCGGTCGCGGCCCAGATCAGCTCGAGAGATCCCGGTGCGACGACGCGGAGTCGCGTCGAGGCAACTCGGGAGGCTATCGAGGCAGCGCGTCGCGGTGGCGTGTACGACGATTCACGCGCGTCCTCACGGACATCGGAACGCGGAAGCGCGAAGGTGCCGCGTGGTCATCTGCCCCCGCGGGGGATGTGCCGCGTGTGGATCGATGGCGTCCCGCCTGGCCATCAGCCGGCGGTGACCAGTTGCGCCCAGGCAGAGCGCGATCGTTTCCGATACTCGAACGCGCGCGTGATTTACGGCGATCGCGAGAGCTTTCCCGGGAAAGGCAAAGGGAGATACGGCACCGATGACGGCCGTCGCGAATGCTCCGTAATCGGCAGTGTCATTACGGGGTGCCGCGACGATTCGGTCGACCGTCGGGATCGCGATGACGACGATCGCTACGAAGTGAAGGCATCGAAGGGTCGCCAGTCCTTCTCGAAGGCGGCGAAGACCAAGGGCAATGGGAAGGGAGCCGCGAAAAAGAAGGGCCGCGGCTGATCGATCTGGAACGTGAAAGCGCCTCCCGGCGGAAGCCGGGAGGCGCTTTTCGTTTGGAAACAGGGTTGAGCCTAATAGCGGTAGTGATCCGGCTTGTACGGACCGTCCACCGACACGCCGATGTAGGACGCCTGCTCGGCGGTGAGCTTCGTCAGCTTCGCACCAAGCTTGTCGAGATGGAGGCGGGCCACTTTCTCGTCGAGGTGCTTTGGAAGGACGTACACCTTCTTCTCGTAGGCCTTCGTGTTCGTGAACAGCTCGATCTGTGCCATGACCTGGTTCGTGAAGCTGCTGGACATCACGAAGCTGGGATGGCCCGTGGCGCATCCAAGGTTCATAAGCCGGCCTTCCGCCAGGATGAGCACCGAGTGGCCATCCGGAAAGATGTATTCGTCGTACTGCGGCTTGATGTTGTTCCGCTTCACGCCGTTCATCTTCTTCAGGCCCGCCATGTCGATCTCGTTGTCGAAGTGGCCGATGTTCGCAACAATGGCCTTGTCCTTCATCTTCGCCATGTGATCGGCGGTGATGATGTTGAAGTTTCCGGTCGCGGTGATGAAGATGTCGGCGGTGGAGAGGACATCTTCGATGGTGACGACCTGGTAGCCTTCCATGCAGGCCTGCAGCGCGCAGATGGGATCGATCTCCGTGATCACGACGCGGGCGCCCTGGCCACGCAGCGCCTGCGCGCACCCCTTCCCGACTTCACCGTAGCCGAAGACGACGGCAAGCTTGCCGGCGATCATCACGTCGGTGGCGCGGTTGAGTCCATCGACGACGGAATGGCGACAGCCGTAGATGTTGTCGAACTTCGACTTCGTCACGGAGTCGTTCACGTTGATGGCGGGGAAGAGGAGCGTGCCGGCCTTCATCATCTCGTAGAGGCGATGCACGCCCGTGGTCGTCTCTTCCGTGACGCCCTTGATGTCCTTCGCGACCTTCGTCCACCGTCCCGGGTTCTTCTTCGCTTCTGCGTTGATCAGGTCGAGAATGACCCCCCATTCCTCGGGATCATTCTTCGGGTCGAACACGGGAATCTTGCCGGCCTTCTCGTATTCCGCGCCTTTGTGCACGAGCAGCGTCGCATCACCGCCGTCATCCAGGAGCATGTTCGGCCCTGAGCCGTCGGGCCACATCAGCGCCTGTTCCGTGCACCACCAGTATTCCTCGAGGGTCTCGCCCTTCCACGCGAACACCGGCACACCCTTTGGCTTTTCAACCGTGCCGTTCGGGCCGACCGCTACCGCGGCGGCGGCGTGATCCTGTGTCGAGAAAATGTTGCAGGATACCCAGCGCACATCGGCGCCGAGATCGACCAGCGTCTCGATAAGGACCGCGGTCTGAATGGTCATGTGCAGGGAGCCCATGATCCGCGCGCCCTTGAGCGGCTGCTTCCCGCGGTACTCATTCCGCACCGACATGAGGCCAGGCATTTCGTCCTCCGCGAGGCGGATTTCCTTCCGTCCCCATTCCGCGAGGGACAGGTCAGCGACTTTGAATGGTGGACGATCGGTGGTGTTCGGTGCCGTCTCGCGACGGGTCATCTCTGAAATGGCCATGGAATCCTCTTAACGTTTGCCTTTCTGAACCACGAGTGAAAACAATGCGGGCCCTTTTGCCTTCGGATCGGCTGGGAGCTCGCGAAATCGAACGACATTCAACCCTGCGTCGGCAACCCAGCTCCGAAGCTGTGCTTCCGTAAATCCCTGCCAGATGTGTCCCATCTGGGCCGAATATTCCTCACGCTCGTGCGACGTCAGGTCGAGGATGAGGATGCGCCCACCGGGTGCGAGGGCGCGCTTCACTTCGGACAGTACCTTCGCGGGTTCGAGCACGAAATGCGTGACCATGAACATCAGGGCCACGTCGAGTTCGCCGTCGTCCACGGGCAGAGCTTCGAGACTGCCGCCGCGGACGTCAATGTTCGTGAATGGCGACAGCCGCTTACGCGCCGCCGTGAGCATCGCGCCGGACTCGTCGATGGCAACGACGCGCCGGACGACAGGCGCCAGGACTTCCGACAGGTTGCCGGTACCGCACCCCAGGTCGCCGACGGTCAGCGCCGGATCGAGCAGGTCCAATAGCGCGAGCAGATCGGTGCGGGCGCCAATGAGCTCCGTCCGCATCTGATCCCAGCTGCCCACCGCGCCGGTGAAGAAGGTGTGCATCTTCACGCGCCGCGCACCGAGGACGCTTTCCTTGCGGCGAGCGTCCTGATGCGCGGCCGGACTGGCCGAGAATTGCTCCCGAACGACCTGCCACAGTCGCCTGGCCACCGCGTCCAACCGGCTGGGCATCAGCGAATAGAAGCGACTCGACCCGGAATCACGCGCGGTGATCCATGCCTCGTCGCTCAGGATCTTGAGATGCCGGCTGGCCGTGGACTGTGGCAGCTGCAGCACCGAGCAGAGCTCGGAGACGGTGAGTTCCGATCCCTCCAGGATCAGGAGGATCCTGGTTCGGGTCGGATCGGCGAGGGTGCCGAGACGCTCGAAGACAGCAGCGGGGCGGTTCATCATTATATCCGGATATCCGGATAATAGGCTGGAGCCCCGAGGTACGCAATGGACAAAAAAACGGCGCCCCTTTCGGGGCGCCGTCTACCAAGAAGCTTGAAGGTGCTTAGTTGAGGAGTGGATTGTTCTGGACTTCGAGGACGGGAAGCGGCAGGCACAGTGCGCTGCCGTTCGACGGGCCGAATGTCTGTCCCCACGGCGTTGCCGCACCTGCTGCAGGTGACAGCGTCATGTTGTATCGGATGAGGTCTCCCAGGTGCGTGCCGGTGAGCCATAAGGCGCGGCGGCGCTGATCGATGATCTCGGCGCGCGCCTCTGCGTCTGTCGTGCCTGTATATGCCGGCTGGTTCCCAGCGGTACGCATCGCTGCGATCGTCGCCGCCGTCGTTCCCGCGCCGTTGCCGATGTCGGCTTCGGCGATGAGCAACCGCATCTCCGTGCCGGTGGCAATCGGGATGGGGCTGTTCACGGCGGTGTACTTGAGCTGTGCCCACTGTGGCACGTTGGTACCCGAGCTATTGCGGGCCATGTTCTGGACCGGAACACGTGGATCACCCAGCGTGCGATAGTACGCGCCGACCGACGACGACTGCTGCGTCACCGCCGGATTGCTTTCCTGGAACACGCGGTTCTGGCGACGAGTGTTGGTGTTCGAATTCGTGATACGCCACTCAAACGCCAGCGGCACCAGAGCCGCATCGGCACGCGCGGCGGCCATGTTGCCGTCGTCCTGGTAGGTCTTTGCACGGCCAATCAGCGCGAAGTACCGAATGCTGTCGGCCACTGTGCCCCCGACTGCTGTCGCTGCCGCGATCGCCTGATCGAACCGCGCGATCGCTGAGTCACGTGCCTGGTCCGGCGTGATCCGGGTTCCCCAGTTGACGTTCTCGCCAGCCACATGCGAGAAGACCATTTCGCAGAAGCTTTCCGACAGCAGCAACTGCGCCCAGCCCTCGTACGCCGCGGCCCTGGCGATCATGAGCTGGCGGTTTGGCACCTGCACATCCGTCCAGCCTTCCATGAGCCGGCGGATGTTGTTCGCGGAAACGCGGGCCGCCTGGAGCGGCGTGTAGATGCCAAGCGCCGTACAGCTGTTGCCGGCGTACCTGGCCAGATTCGCGGTGACATTGCGCTGGTCATAGGGCCAGCGGTCTGCGGTCTGGAGCGCGTCTTCGAGCTCCTCGCCGATAAGGGCGCCGACCACGATATACGAGTTGACGGCGCAGTCGAAGTCCGCCGCTGCTCCCGCCAGCAGGAGCCCGGCGTTTTCCGGCTTCTCGAGATCGACCGCGGGTATGAGGTTCGCGGGCTGCACCTGGAGCACCTTGTCCAGGTCACACGCCGCAAGGGCTGCCAGCGCTCCGGTGATGGCCAGAGCGCGCATGAATGTCTGTCTCTTGAGTCTCATGGTTGCGCCTCAGTAGCCAAGGTTGAAAGTGAGCATCCACGATGTCAGCTGCGGCAGCGTGGTCTGCTCCCATGACGCGTTACCGCCGCGGGCACCGCCGAGGAACATCGCCTCGGGTTCGAAGCCCTGGTAACTCGTCCACGTCTTCAGATTGCGGCCGGACAACGACACCGTGAGCCGGCTCGCGCGCGCGCGGCGCACGATGTTCTCCGGGACGTCGTATGAGACCGTGAACTCACGCCACTTGGCGAAGTTCGACTTGGTGATCAGGAAATCCACAAGGTTGCTGTTCGATTGCGCCTGCGCGGTTCGGATGGAGTCGACCGATGCGGCGAACTGCGCCGGATCGACACTCGCAAAGTTCTCCGGGCAGCGGCCGAAGATGCCGCAGCGCACGCGGGTGTTGCCGTCCATTTTCTTGTGGCCGTTCTTCACGTCCATCATCGAGAAGATGCGGAAGCGGTTGAACAGCGTGATCGTGCCGGTGAAGGACATTTCGGTCGGAGGTACCGAGCGGCCGAGGTAAACATCGGGCGCGTCATCCGAATTGCCGTAGACACCATCGGCGCCGGCGCACAGCCGGGCCGGGCCACCTTCCTTGCCGCCGGGGAGCGTGTCAGCGCACATCACCGCGCTCGCGACGCCCGTTGTCCGGTTGAACGCCGTGGACACAACGCGCTGTTCGAACCATCCGAACGCCGGATAGCCTTCCTGGTGACGCAGGAAGGTGCCCGCGCTCACGAAGTACTGCCCCGGAATTCCGATGTCAGTCACTTCGTTGTTGTTCGTGGAGATGCTCGCGCTGAGGTCGAGATTCATGCGCTCGCTCCGCCAGGGGGTGCCGCGAACCATGAGCTCGATGCCGCTGTTCAGGATGCCACCCACGTTGATGGGACGAACACCCGACTGGCCTGACGATGGCGCGATGATCTGGTCGAGAATCGCGTCTGCCGTCTTCTTGTTGTAGTACGTGAACTCCATGCCAAGGCGATCCTGAAGCGCGCTCGCATCGAAGCCGAGCTCGATTTCCTTGCCGCGTTCCGGACCGAGGTCCGGATTGCCCGTGGAGTTTGGCGTCACCGCTGGCGCGTCGTTCGGGCCGGCGGTCGGGATGTAGGTCTTGATCGACGAGTAGGTGTTTGGTGCCTTCCCTGACTCGCCGTACGCCGCGCGAAGTCGGAGCTCGTCGAGTGAATTGCTGACGAAGGGCACTTTGAACCACGGCTCATCGCTGACCACGTAACTCACCGAGAGCTTCGGGTACGTCACCCGGTTGAATCCCGAGCCGAACGCGCTGTGGTCGTCCGACCGCAACGCGGCGGTGAGGAAGAGCCGGTCGCGCCATGCCACCTGCTCCTGCGCATAGACACCGAGTGACTTGTCGTCGATGAATCCTTCCGTCGGCACGTTGCGGTTCACCGTCGAGCTGACGGATTTCAACCCTGGCGTGGGGAAGATGGATCCACTCGCGGCTACCGAGTGAATGCTCTCGGTGAAGTACTGTATGCCGCCGGACGTCGTAAACCGGAACGCCGGGCTGTAATTCCACACCGCGTTCGCCGTGTAATCCATCGAACGGTTGGTCACGGTGCGCTCCTCGATGGAGCGGAAGCCCTGTGACTGCAGCGAGTCGACGCGCGGATCCCACTCGTTGTTCCCTTCGTTCGTGACGTCACCACCGAGGACGACACGGTGTGACAGCCACGACGTGGGCTGATGCTCGAGGCGAACGCTCGCGGTCGTACGGCTGAGATCCTGCCAGAGCACCACGGTCTGGTCGTACTGGTACGGCAGGCTGCTGTGGAAGCCATGCCGGTTCGCGAGGTTGTAGTTGTTCGGCGTCGCGGAGAGCGTCGTCCACGTGTACCCGCCGCAGCCCGCATCGCAGGGGATGTGCGTAGGACCAGTGATGTAGCCGATGTTCGTCGAGATGCGGAACTTCTCGCTGGGCGCGAATCCGACGTTGAGGCGGCCGGAGTACGAGCGCCGGTTGTTGCGCGGTTCGGCGCCTTCGGAGTCGAACAGGCTGCCGCTCCCGTAGTATGTCAGGAGCCCGGATCCACCAGTGACCGACAACTCTGTCTCCTGATGCTGGCCGGTGCGCCAAATGTCGCATTTCCGGCCGACACGCGTGGCGATGGAATCACCGCAGGCGCCGACGAGTAGCGAGTCAAAGTCGAGCGCTTCGACCGGTCCGGTCGGGTTGGTACCATCGGTGGTCAACCGACGCCGGCCGTAATTCGTGGGGAAACGCTCCTGCCAGTTATCGAAGTAGTTGACACCCTGTCGGAGCGTCGCATTCCAGCGCGGTGCGCCACTCGCGCCCTTCTTCGTGATGATATTGATCACGCCGTTCGCGGCTTCGGTGCCGTACAGGGTCGCGGCGCTGGGTCCTTTCAGGACTTCGATGGACTCGATGTCCGCCGGATTGAAGTCATTGAGGCGCGAGATCGGCGCTGAGCCGAATGCCTGGCTGACCGGGCCGGTCGCTGCCGCGTTGTTCACGCGAACGCCGTCGATGTAGAGCAGCGGGCTGTTGCCGAGCGAAAGGCTGGCCTGCCCGCGAATACGAACCTGCGAGCCGGTGCCTACCTGACCCGACGTTGGCATGATGACGATGCCTGGGGTCCGGCCGTTCAGCAGTGACTGCATCGACACGATCGGCGCGTTCTCCACCACGTCGGCCGCATTGATCTGGCCAACCGCGTTTCCGATCTCGCGCCGCTGCGCTGCGCCTGGGGTGCCGGTGACGACGACGGCATCGAGACTCGTCGGGTTCACCGACAGCACCACCTGCACATTCTCATCGCCCACACGGGCCGGTACGCGCGCGACGCGGTACCCGATGCGTCGCACTTCGAGGGTGACATTCGTTCCGGGGACACTGCTGAAACGAAAACGACCACTCTCGTCGGTGGTCGCTCGCAATGTGGTCCCGGTAACGATGACCTGCGCGCCGGACATGACTTCCGTCGAACCCGAAGCGGTGACGGTGCCGGCGATGACGCCTTGCTGGGCGTCGAGACTGAGCGGCATCATCGCGATGCCGACGGCGAGTACGAACGTCCAGAGGGGACTGCGCCGCCGCGCATGTCCGGACGTCACCCGCGCGAACGGATGGAAACACCAGCTTCTCATTTGATCCTCGGAATCGGAAGGAGGAGAAGTCGGTGCCAGAGCTGCGGCGCACGGCACCGGCCGGGTGCGCTATAGTGTGCGCCGCAGGGCGACGTGGCAAGTACGTGTCGCTACGGCCGCGGCGCGAAATCTCCCAGGTCCAGCGGGAAATCCACCCGCACGCCCGCAGCACGCAGCTCCGAAACCAGGTCGCGGACGATTCCGCGGCCCATGGCTTCTGTACCCACACGGCGTGCAACCACGGCGTTCTGCCGGTACCAGGCGCCCCGATTGGTCATGAGGTTGTCGTATCGCACCCCCGCCCCATTCTTGCTCGAGTGCAGGATCTTGCGGTCGCCAGCATAGATGGCGACATGACTGATGGCTTCCCCCGGGTTTGCGAACATGATGAGGTCACCCGGTCGCAACGCCGCGAAATCGAGCGGCACGCGCGCCCCGGCTGACGCCTGCGCCCGCGATGTCCGCGGCAATCGCACCCCGTGCTTCTCGAAGACGTATTTCACATACCCGGAACAGTCGAATCCCGACGATGGGGTGTTGCCACCCCAGGTGTACTTCACGCCGATATAGCGTTCCGCCGTTGGGATGACCGCCGCAGCGCTACGGCTGGTGGACGGGATCGTCGGAAAGGGTCGTCCGGACTGTACGGGTGAGCCCGGATACGCACAGGCACCGACGGCGAGCAGGAGCAAAGACGCCGCTTCCCGTGCTGAGTAGAGGTGGGAAAACACGAAACACTTCTCCAGCAGAGACTGTCGGGCTGTACCCCTGGTACAGCCCGGTGTTTCAACCAGCCCTTACTGAGCGAAGCGCGCGGCGAGGTCGGCCAGGCCCTTCTCGATCTCCGCAGCTGACGTCCACCGCCCCTTGGCCATTACTCCAGCTCGCTTCTTGAGGTTTGTGATGTCTTCAAGGGGATTTGCATCGAGCAACACGAGATCTGCGCGGTTTCCGACGGCGACAGTTCCAAAGCGGCCATCCTGCTTGAGCTGCTGTGACACATAGGTTGCGACATTCTTCGCGCCGGATTCGAGGATCTGGTACGGCGTGATGCCGGCCTGCGAGATAATCCCGATTTCACGGTGCAGGGCAAAGCCGGGAACCATGAACAACTGCGGGGAGTCCGTTCCCATGAGCAGTGGAGTGCCGACGTCGGCGAGTGCCTTCAGCGCCTGCCGCCGCAGCGCGATGTATCGCGCCGCAAG
>DASPMP010000066.1:0-4908 GCA_035626995.1 Gemmatimonadaceae bacterium | reverse complement strand
GTCCGCTGGCGGCGCGTTCGACCCCACGACGACGGCGCAGGATCGGCCGAACGCCGCAAGACCGTCGGCGCAGGATCGTACCCGACCGGGCGAAGCCGTACGGAGGCGGAACGGACACCGAGTAGGGACCGCGCCGACATTCGCGCGCGCTGGCGTCCCTAGCTTGAAACCGCCGTGACCTCGCCCGCCCGCACCAACCGGTCCTCGTCGATCGCGATCGCCCGCCGCTGGGCGAGCCGCCTGCTGCGCGCGCTGCTCGCGCTGTCACTGCTCGCCCTCGGCGTGATGTCGCTCGTCGGGTTCGAGATCCTGCGCCGTCAGGGCGACATCCCGCCCATGGGAGCGCGGCTACAGGCCATCGGCGCCGTCGTGCTGGGCGCCGTGGCGCTCCTCGGACTGTGGTGGATCCCGCGGCGGCAGGCGGCCGCCCTGGGTGAACTACCGGCGCGGGAACGCGGCGAGCTCACCGACCGATTCCGCCGCACACTGGGTGCGGTGGCACTCGGCGTCGCGCTGCTCCTGGTGCTCGGGAAGGGGCTGCGCGAGGCGACGGCCCTGGAGGAGGGCGTGCAGGCCGACCGCTTCGCGCGCGCTGCCGCGCAGCTCGCGAGCAACGACCTCGTGACCCGCGTCGCGGGCGTGCACTCGCTGGAGACGATCGGGCGCAGTTCCGAAGCGCTGCGCCGGCCAGCGTACGAGACGCTCGTGGTGTTCGTGCGCGAGCGGGCGCGGCTCGTCGGTGGGGACGCGGCGGTCCAGCCGGGGGCCGACGTGATCGCCGCGGCCACCGCGGTCGCGCGCCGCTCGGCGGACGGGGATGCCGGGCCGCTGCGCCCCGACTTCAGCTCGGCGAACCTGCGCGGCGTCGTGGCGCCGGAGGCGCGACTCGACTTCGCCCGCTTGCGCGATGCACACCTCCAGACGGCGGACCTGCGGGGCGCGCGCATCGCGGGCAAGTTCGGGGCGGACCTGCGCGGCGCGCACCTCGACAGCGCCAACCTGGCCGGCGCGCACCTCGACGGCGCCCGCCTGACGGACGGCGCGACCCTGCTCGCCGCCGACCTCCGGCGCGCGGACCTCGACGGCGCGTCCATGCGAGGCGCCGACCTCCGCCACGCGCGGCTCGACAGCGCCGAGCTGCAGGGGGCGGGACTCGCGGGAGCCCGCCTGGACAGCGCCTCGCTGCGCGGCGCACTGATGTCAGGCGCGACGTTCGCCGGCGCGTCGCTCGTGGGCACGGACTTCGCCGGCGCGGGGCTGCGCAACGCGAACCTCGCACGGACGGACCTGCGCGCCGCGCGCAACCTGACGCAGGCGCAGCTCGCCGGAGCGCGCATGGACTCGACGACGCTGCTGCCGCCGGGGCTCACCGTCCGGCAGACCGTCGGCCGCGTGGCGACCCAGCGGTAGGCGGTCACGCACGAGGCCTCGCGCTCGAACCGCCGGCGCCGGACGTTCGGCAGGCTGCCGGGGCGCGCACCCGTTGAGCCCCGTGCCTCGAACGACGCGTGCACCCCGCCGGTCGCCGGACTCAGGGGAGCTTGCGCGCGTCGTGCGAGCGGTACTCCTCTCGTCACGAGCGGTCTAGGGCGGAGCCGGACAGCCGCTGACCTGCGTCCGCCAGCTACACCGCCGTACGGGAAGGGAGCGTGCAACGAACAGAGGGCCCCAGTGCTTAGCCATCAAGCACTGGGGCCCTCAATCGGGACGGCGGGATTCGAACCCGCGACCCCCTGAACCCCATTCAGCTGCGCTTGGGACGGCAGTCCGGCAATCGAGGATCTAACTCGGTGCCCCGGAACAGCTTGCCGGACATCCGGCCCATGCACTCCGACATCCAATCGGCCCGAATCTATCCCAGAACCTATCCCTCAAAGGCAGACGCACGCATCTCTTGCGATCTCAGCCTCGGAGCCCGCTCATGCTTTGTGAGCCTTATCGTACCGCAGATGCTCGCCCTTGCACGACCACACACCGTCCAATTGCGCGATTCGCTCGACGAACCGATCACAGTCCTCGCAATAGACGAATCTGCGCAGACGTACAACCGCGTCGGCAAAAGCCGTGGCCTCGCTGTCTGAAAGCAGCTGAGCCCAGACGTTCCAGTGCGCGCCAGTCCAATTGCGAAGTTGACGGAGCTCTTCGATCTCCTTGATCGTTGGCCCAGCAACGGACGCGAACCCTTGATTCTTCTCGGCGGCAGCGCGGAAACCCGACCAAAGGGGATCGATGGAGTAATCTCCCCGAAGCCTGAACGGAACAGCGACGCTGAGCCTATCGCAAAGATTCTGAAGCGTTTCTTCGAGCAGTCGACCCGCCTTGATGACACGATCCGCGGGAATGGCGGCAGCACCGGCCTTGCTTTGCAACCACTCGTAGTCGGACAGATGGTCCCCGAACTGCGGACCTGTGCCCAGGGCCCATCCCGCAAATCGGTATTGACGCGCCTCGCGACCCTTCGAGGCGACCTTTAAGTTCTCGAACCACATTCGATCGTGCGTTGTAACCACGATCTGGTGATCTCGAAACTCATCGAAGATCAGCTTCGCGGTCGCACTTCGATGGTCCCCGTCTACGCTGTGCAATACGTCATCGAGAACAAGTAGTGCGAAGTCCTTCTCCTGCGTGTGGTGCAACCTGCGGATTGCCAGGAAGAGGCACAGGCCGAGCGAGTCAACGTGTCCCTCGGAGTACCGGCCACGCGGATCCCCCACCTCACCGTGGAACTCGCTCTCCAAGGCGATGCTTGCGGTGCCCCTCTGAGTGATTTTCAGACGCGGATTGCCCAGCTTTTCGTTTGGATGAATCCGCTGATAGTACTCGTTCGCCACAGCGGCGACACGTTCCATTAGCGACTGCACGGTTGATTTGCGCGCAGCTTCCGCATGATCAACCAGGCGCGAGAACTGCTTCGCGAGGCCGTCGCTTTCTCGTGCTTGCTCTAGCAGTTCTCGCCATAATGGCCACTGCACTTCGACTGATCCAAGAAGCGCCCTAGCACTGAGAAGCGCGCGATGTCGCTCAGTCGTTGGCTTGTCCCTCAACGCCGCCTCTGTCTCGGCGATGAGTAGACTTCGCACAGCCGCGAGATCGTGCGTGTCCCACTCGGACAGATCTGCGCCTACGACCTCACCATTCTGTGCGGTTCGGTGCTCCCGCTTCAACCGCTTGCATAGCTCGCCAAGCGCCTGGGCGCTCGCCGGAAAGTCACCGCCAGCGACTTCCTTCCACTTCTCCTTCAGAGCCTTCAAGCGGTCGAGCCACTCGCCCACCGAAACAACGAAGGCTTCGCGCGCACGACGCAGTTCATCCTCTGCGGCTAGCAGCCGAGCATTCTCCGCGAGGCGCGCGGCAATACGCTCCGAGAATTCGGGCTCTCGGACGGGCTGCTCGCAGACCGGGCATGACGACAACTCGTCCTCACGCAACCACGCGAGCGCCCCTTGAAGTACATCGCCATTGAAGTGACCGACGACGTGTGCGGCGATCTCATCGCGTAGCACCTGCGCCTGCCCGTACGCCTGCCGCGCTTCCGCAGCCGAACTGCCATCCGGCAGGTCTCGACAGAGCTGTAACAGGCCATACAACCGCTGAAGCACTTCAGTATTTCCCAGCTCAGCGATCGCGGCATCAAGGTCGCGCACTCGCTGCGGCAGCGCACTTACACTTTCGAGTTCCGACATCGAAGCCGCCGCCAGCACGGAAGAGAGCTTCGCCACGACCGAGGGCTCGTCCAGCGCGCTGGTGCCCGGCAAGCCGAGGCCGTTGCGCAGCGTCTGTTCGACTTGCCGGGCCTTACCTGTCTCTGAGGAGACTAGGGTCGCAAAGTGATCCTTCGCACCTCGTAGGCGCGACTCCACACGTTGGAACTCCTGAAGGTTCAGAAACTCCTCAATCGCCTTATAGCGATCTGCGGGTTTCGACTCGACAAACCGCAGCATACTTCTTCGGCGAAGCAGAAAGCTGTGTTTGCATGCCGCCGCGAGCCATGCGCGCAGTTGTTTCGACAACTTGGCTCGGTCGGTATCTAGGGTGATTGTCGACTCCTTGCCGCCGTCGAACAGCACAAGCTCGACCTCTGGACCTGCCTTGCTGAGAAGATTGGCGCCCTGCTTGGCCCACGAGATACCGAGATCTCCGGTATCGAGCGAGCTACAACGGCCCGTGAGAACCTTCTCAAGAGCGTCGATATAGGAGCTTTTCCCTGTACCGTTGTCACCGCAGAGAATCAGACCGCCGGTTCCAAACTCCAATGCTGGCCCGTCGACGATTCCGCGACAGTGTTTGGGGTAGAGGCGCTTAATCCGCAGCATTCGCCTGGTCCACGAGAAGCGCCTTAGTCTCCAGAAGGGACTTCTCCTCCTGGCTTCCTAACACCTCAAGGATCGCGGCCTTCAGCTTCGGGTGGAGGGAGTCGTCAGACTCCACCAACTTCCGGAATCGCCCGAGCGCGGTTCCGCTCAGATCCGCGAGCTCTTCGTCTGTTACCCCAGCCGACTTGACGCTAGCGCCTCCCATGTTCGCCTCTCCGATTGGTGACGGTGCTCACCAATTTGGCTGCGAACTGCCGAGTCGGCCAGCGTCATCTGCCAAAGACCGCCCATCTGTCCCCTCTACGCACGGACGATCGCACCAGTGATCCTAGCCCATCGTCTGCCGGTGCGAACGTGCGAGATCTGAGTCGGAGACACCCCAAAACGTTGTGCGAGCGCGAGGTGCGGGGCCCCACGCTGAAGCTCATCGCAGATCGTGAGGGCATCCGTGTCACTGAGCTTATAGAAGCGGGGTCGCTTGCTCGAACTTGACATCTTTCGGTGCTCCTCCTTGGCCACCGGGCGAAGGTGGTCAGGCCGGATGCAGCTCGGGTTGTAGCACTCGTGATGCACGTCGTCGCAGTCGGCCAAATCG
>DASPMP010000065.1:0-3493 GCA_035626995.1 Gemmatimonadaceae bacterium | reverse complement strand
AACAGCGCGCGATCTGGAAGTAACGGTCATATCCCGCGACCATCATCAACTGCTTGTAGATCTGCGGCGATTGCGGGAGTGCGTAGAACTCGCCGGCGTGCACGCGGCTGGGCACGAGGTAGTCTCGCGCGCCTTCCGGCGTGGGCTTCGTGAGGATCGGCGTTTCAATCTCGAAGTATTCGTTATCGCTGAGATACCGTCGCGTGGCCTGGGCGAGGGTGTGCCGCAGGATGAGGTTTTCCTGGAGCTCCGGGCGCCGAAGGTCGAGATACCGATGGCGCAGGCGCAGCTCCTCGGCCGCGAGCTTCTCCCCCTTGCCGCGCGCGACGGGAATTGCTGGCGTCTCCGCCGGACCGACCACGCGCAGGGCAGCCGCGACGACTTCGACGTCGCCGGTGGGCATCTCCGCGTTTCGCATCGTTTCCGGACGCGCGGCGACCTCCCCTTCGATGAGCACCACGGTTTCGTTCGCGAGCGATGCCGCAGCCGCCACGATATCCGCCGGCGACCGGTTTGGATCGAAGGACACCTGCACGAGCCCGGTGCGATCACGCAAATCCAGGAACAGCAGCCCTCCGAGATTCCTGCTGCGATGCACCCACCCGCCGAGGCGAACGCGGGTTCCTGCATCAGTGAGACGCACCTCGCCGCACATGTGGCTACGGAGGCCAGTTGAACGAACGCTCATGAATGCGGAGAAGGGTGTCGGCGACGTGCGACGATCGCGTACGTGGTGGCGCCCAGCGCCGCGCCGCAGACATCGGCAATCCAGTCCGCGAGTTCGGGAAAGCGGCCGGGGATGAAGCGCTGGTGCCATTCGTCCGCCGCGGCAAATGCGGCGGAGATCAGGAGGGCGCCCGCGACCGCGCGCCAGGGCGACGTGTCCTGCGAGATCTGGCGCGTCAGCAAGAAGGAAAAGATCGTGTAGATCGAAAAGTGTAGCACCTTGTCGATGCCCGATGTCTGCACGGGCACCGCATCCTGTGGGAGCGAGGTGCCGATAAGGATTACCCCCGCCCAAATGAGCGGGGGCAGCCATCGTCGGACGCTCAAGCGGTCTCCGGCATCGAGCGCAGTAGTCTAACGGCGACGGGAGATGACTGGTAGGGATTCTCTTGACCGGGCATGACGGTTGCCCTACGCTCCAAGTGCAAGACCGTCTTGCACTTTAGTGGTGTCACCGAAAGTAATTCCGAAGCGACGTGAACCGCCCTGCTGTCCCCGTGGAAACGCGGGAAAACCTCCTCGACCTGACGCCTTCCCAGGCAGAAGTCAGGCTGCGCGCCTACTTCGAGGGGATTGGCCAGCCCGGATACCGCGCGAAGCAGGTCGTGCGGCACCTTTGGGCGGCACCCGTCAGCACCTTCGCGGACATGACCGATCTCCCTGCGCGCCTTCGCGAGCAGCTGGCAGAGACATTCGTGATGCCGCGGCTCACGATCATGACGCGGCAGAGCTCGCGGGACGGCACACAGAAATTCCTGTTCCGGCTGCGCGACGGCGAAGCCATCGAAACCGTCGCGATTCCCGAGGGGAACCGGGTAACGCTGTGCATCTCATCGCAGGCGGGATGCGCGCTGCAGTGCGCCTTTTGCGCGACGGGGGCCATGGGGTTCTCGCGCAACCTCGACGTGCATGAAATCGCGGGACAGGTGCGCGAGATGCGCCTGCTGGACGAACCGATCGCGATCACCAACATCGTGTTCATGGGGATGGGTGAGCCGTTGATGAACTGGAAGGCCGTCGATCCCACCCTGACCATCCTGAACGACCCGAATGGGCTGGGGATCGGCGCGCGTCACATCACCATCTCCACAGTCGGCGTGCTGCCTGGAATCATTGCGCTGTCGGAACGCCGGGAGCAGTTCCGCCTGGCGATCTCGATTCATGCCCCCACGGACGAGCTGCGCCGCGAGCTGATGCCCATCAACATCAAGTATCCGCTGCGGGACGTCATCGCTGCCGCCGCGAAGTTCGACCGGCGCGTCACGTTCGAGTACGTGATGCTCGGCGGCGTAAACGACCAGGAGGTTCATGCGCTCCAACTGGCGCAGCTGGCGAAGGATTGTGCGGCCTTCGTCAACCTGATTCCGCTGCATCCCGGCGGGGCGCGTGGGTTTTCGGCGACCCCGCAGGATGAGATCGCGCGGTTCGCGCGTGAGATCCGGGCCCAGGGAGTGGAAGTCGCCATCCGCAAGAGTCGCGGCATGGACATCGCCGCGGCCTGCGGACAGCTACGGGTAGAACGGCTCGGACGGCGCGCGCCACGCGCGACCGAGCATCACGGTGACATCCAGGTAGCGTGACGAATCGGGGCGCGACTCCACCCGCGCGCCCCCCAGTGCTTCCGCGACTCGCTGCGCCCGCTCAGGATTTCCCGAACGGTCGAGGACCAGCGTACTGTCGAGACGCTCGGCGGCAGATCCCATGTACAGAACGTCGAAGCCATGGTCGCGCAGCACGAGCGTGGCGCGACGCGCCAGTCCACGCACGTCGGTCGCGTTCAACACTTCCACCTTGACGCGCTCGCTGTTCGCCATGCTGGCGTCGGGGGCGCCGCTGCGCTCCACAGGAGCGTCGTCGCGAAGCGCGGCCCGAACGATGAGCACCCCGGCCAGGAGCAGCGTTCCGATGCCGATGACTGCCAGCCGTCTTACCGTGCGTGATTCCACAGCGCGATCGTCTGAGGGAACAGCTCTCCGCCCTGCTTGAGGGACCACTCGATGCGCAGCCGCACGCATTGCCGGAATGTGGCGTCGAAATCGTGCGGTACCTGGGATGCCAGGAACTTGCGCTCGGAGATGAGGAAGCTCCGGCCCGGCTCGAGAAAATCCGCCAGGTAAAGCGCTTTCCCGGTGCGTTCCCATTCAGGAGATCCGACCGTGTGGAAGCGCACCGCGTCGAGCACATCCTGGCGGCGCTCGCCGTCCTGTTCGGCCCGCACGGCAGCTGCAGGCCCATGCAGGTAATCGACGCCGCTCGTACCATCGCCCGACAACGTGCGCAGCATGGACTCCGGAGCGTCGCGCAACGCGTCGTGCAGGACGCCCGCGAAGAGCCAGCGCGATGCCTCGTCGTCGGGCAGATCCAGCCGTTCTGCCCAGTGCGCGAGGAGCTCGACGACCCGCCGGATGTGCGCACGACGCTTCTCCGAGACCTGCGCCCACGGTGGCAATGCTGGAATGGCGTAGCGTGTCATCGGTCGGCAGTGAGGTTGGTCGAAAGCAGCGCAAGCTGCCGCTGCCAGAATTCGCGATCCTGCAATCCCGGATGCGGAACCTGCAATCCTGGTTCCGAGACTGCCTGCGCTTCGAACTTCACGATGTCGAGATCGAGCGTTCGCGGTCCCCATCGCTCGCGACGCACCCTGCCCGCAGCGTGTTCGATGCCGAGCAGCGCATCGAGCATCGCGCGCGGTGACAACGATGTTTCGACCGCGACCATCTGATTGAGGTAGCTCGGTTGCCCGGGCACGCCGAACGGTTCTGTCTCC
>DASPMP010000064.1:0-4681 GCA_035626995.1 Gemmatimonadaceae bacterium | reverse complement strand
CCTTCACGGAAGTTCGACTTGATCGGGCTTTCGATGATTTCGCCGATACCACCGGTGAGCTTCTTCTGCGGCTTCGCCATCAGGCCGCGCATGCCGGCGAGCTGACGGATCTGGTCGCGTGAACCACGGGAGCCGGAATCGAACATCATAAAGACGGGGTTAAAACCGCCCTTCGACCTTGCCATGGCTTTAACCATGGCATCGGCGATGTCCGAATTCGCGTGCGTCCACGTGTCGATGACTTTGTTGTAACGCTCCCCGTTGGTGATGTTGCCGGTGGAGTACGCCTTCTGGAAGCGCGTCACCCGCTCTTCAGCTTCGGTGAGCAGCGTCTGCTTGTCCGCCGGAATCTCGAGGTCCTCGATGCCGATGGACACGCCGCCGCGCGTGGCGTTGTGGAACCCGAACTCCTTCAGGCGGTCGAGGAAGTTCACGGTCGCGGACAGCCCCACCTGCCGGTAGCACTCGAACACGAGCTCCGACAGCGCCTTCTTCTTCATGTCGTGGTTCTTGAAGCCCAGCTCCGGCGGGATGATCGCGTTGAACAGCACGCGGCCGGCGGTGGTCTTCTCCCACCGGGCGCCGTTGTCATCGTTCACCCAGTACAGCACCGCGGTCTTCAGCGTGAGCTGGCCGGTGGACACCTGCATCTCGACGTCCGACGCATGCATCACGCGACGCGTCGGCTGTGCCGTGGCGAAATCCGCGGGCGCCTTCGTCGCGAAATAGCAGCCGAGCACGATGTCCTGGCTGGGCTCCGCGACGGGACGGCCGTCGGATGGCTTGAGGATGTTGTTCGACGACAGCATGAGCAGACGGCTCTCCAGCTGTGCCTCGAACGAGAGCGGCACGTGCACGGCCATCTGGTCACCGTCAAAGTCGGCGTTGAAGGCAGCACACACCAGCGGATGAATTCTGATAGCCTTTCCTTCAACCAAGACGGGCTCGAACGCCTGGATGCCGAGCCTATGAAGCGTCGGCGCGCGGTTGAGGAGCACGGGATGGTCGCGGATGATCTCCTCGAGGATTTCGTACACCTCGGGGCTCTCGCGCTCCACGATCTTCTTGGCGCGCTTCACGGTCTCCGCGATGCCCTTCTCTACGAGCTTATGGATGATGAACGGCTTGAACAGTTCGAGCGCCATCAGCTTGGGCAGGCCGCACTGATGCAGCTTGAGCTCCGGACCGACGACGATGACCGAACGGCCCGAGTAGTCCACGCGCTTGCCGAGCAGGTTCTGGCGGAACCGCCCCTGCTTGCCCTTGAGCATGTCGCTGAGCGACTTGAGCGGGCGCTTGCCGCGGCCACGAATGGCCTTGGAGCGACGGCCGTTGTCGAACAACGCGTCCACCGCTTCCTGAAGCATTCTCTTTTCGTTGCGGAGAATGACCTCGGGGGCACGGTGCATGATCAGCTTCTGGAGCCGATTATTCCGGTTGATGACGCGACGATAGAGATCGTTCAGGTCGGAGGTCGCAAAGCGGCCGCCGTCCAGCGGAACGAGCGGACGCAGATCCGGCGGGATCACCGGAATCACGTCGAGGATCATCCACTCCGGACGGTTGCGCACGTCGCCGGCCTGGCCGGAGTTCGCGAACGCGTCCACGATCTTGAGCCGCTTGAGCAGCATCTTCTTGCGATGCTGTGATGACTCGTCGAGCACCGACTTGCGCAGGTCGGTGGCGAGACGATCGAGGTCCAGGCGACGCAGGAGCTCGCGAACCGCGGGCGCGCCGATGTCGGCCATGAAGGCATGGTCGCCCTCCTCCTTGGCCTTGGTGCGCAGCGCGAGGTACTCGTCCTCGTCGAGCAGCTGGTTGACCTGGGCTTCCTGGTCTCCCGGCTCGATGACGACGTAGTTGGAGTAGTAGATGACCTTCTCGAGATCACGCAGGGTGATGTCGAGGAGGTTGCCCATGGGGCTGGGCAGGGTCTTGAAGAACCAGATGTGCGCGACCGGCACCGCGAGCTCGATGTGACCCATGCGCTCGCGCCTGACTTTCGACAAGGTGACCTCTACACCACATCGATCGCAGATCACCCCACGATAACGGATGCGCTTGTACTTGCCGCAATGGCACTCCCAGTCCTTCACGGGACCGAAGATGCGCTCGCAGAAGAGGCCGTCCTTCTCCGGCTTGAACGACCGGTAGTTGATGGTCTCGGGCTTGGTGACTTCACCCCATGACCACCAGGTGCGGAGTCCCTGCAGCTCGACGCGCTCGCGTTCCTTCGCATCCTTGGGTCCGCGGATCTCCTCGGGAGAGGCAATCCGGACCTGGATGAAGTCGAACGCCGACGCCCGGTTTTCGCGTACGCTACGGAAATCAATCATTGTCGCCCGCCTCTGTGTACGCAGTCATGTCCGAAGTAATGTCCGACGTCATCATCTACTCCTCGCCTCCACCGGCACCGAGGCGCGGAGAGCCCGCGCCATCGCCGCCGAATTCGTCGGTGCTTTGTCCCATCGTGACCTTCAGGCCGAGCGCCTGCAGCTCCTTCACGAGCACGTTGAACGACTCGGGAATGCCGGGCTCCGGCAGGTTCTGTCCCTTCACGATCGCCTCGTAGACGCGGCTTCTGCCGTTCACGTCGTCCGACTTGACCGTGAGAATTTCCTGCAACACATGCGCGGCGCCGTAGGCCTCCAACGCCCAGACCTCCATTTCTCCGAAGCGCTGTCCGCCGAACTGCGCCTTGCCCGCGAGCGGCTGCTGCGTGACGAGGGAGTAGGGTCCGATGCTGCGCGCGTGGATCTTGTCGTCCACGAGGTGCGACAGCTTCAGCATGTAGATCTCGCCAACGGTGACCGGCGACGTGAACCGCTCGCCGCTCCGGCCATCGCGCAGCCACACCTTGCCGTACGGTGTGAGACCCGCGAGGCGCATCAGCTCGGACGCCGCAGCATCGACATCCGCCTCGGACTTCTTGCCGAGCATCGCGCTCAGTGCCGGAAGCTCCTGCTCCTCGAACCGCGCAGCGGCGTCCGTGCCGCGACGCTTCTCGAGCTGCTTCACCGCCTGCTTGTATTCCGCCTTCCGCGACGCACCAAGCTCCTCGTCCGGCGCGTTGTGAAACGCCAGTGAGTGCTCGAGCTCCGTGGCATCTCGTTCCGACAGCTCCTTGGCCGCCGCAGCGATGAAGTCGCGGACCTGATGATAGATGTCACGCGTGGCCTGCGACCGGGCGCGGGCGCCCAGCTCGTTCAGCGACGCTTCCTCCAGCTTCTCGAAGGCGTCCTCGTCCCGTGCCGGCACGAAGTCCGCCACGATGGCCTTCACTTCCGCCAGCCCGATCTTCGGGGCGGGCGCGCGCAGCGACAGCGCGTCACGTGCCCACACGACACCGGCGAGCTTGAGCAGCATTCCGATCTCGCGCTCGCTGGCACCGGCGAACACCGGCGTCTTGGCATAGAAGCCAATGATCCGGGCCGCCCAGCCAAGGTGCGTCTCCAGGATTTGACCAACGTTCATTCTGGAAGGAACCCCGAGCGGATTGAGCACGATATCAACTGGCCTTCCATCAGGAAGAAAGGGCATATCCTCCTCTGGGACGATACGGGCAACGATACCCTTGTTGCCGTGGCGTCCGGCCATCTTGTCGCCGACCGAGATCTTGCGCTTCTCGGCCAGGTACACCTTCACCAGCTGGATGACGCCCGGGGGCAGCTCATCCGGCTGCAGGATGCGGTCGATGCGCTCTTCCGCGCGCTCCTCGATCTTCGCCTTCTCTTCCGCCGACGAATCGATGATGGTGCGGAGACGCTCGTTCACGCGCTTGTTCTCGACGCGGAACGTCTTCAGGTCAATCTGGGCCAGCTTCATCTCGCGCAGCATCGCTGACGTGAGCTTCGTGCCGGCGGGGATTGCCTCTTCGACCGTGCCGCTCTTCAGCGCGAGCGCCACGACCTGGCCATCGAGGATGTCGATGAGCTCGGAGTCTCGGACTTCGTTCACCCGCTGCTTCTCCTCGCCCTCGAGGCGACGCACCTCACCGATGCGCTCACCACGATCCTTCTCGACCACCTGATCCTCGACTCTCGAGAAAATCTTGACGTCAATGACGACGCCTTCCATGCCCGGGGAGACCTTCAGCGAAGAATCCTTGACGTCCTTCGCTTTCTCACCGAAGATGGCGGTCAGCAGCTTTTCTTCCGGGGACAGCTCGGTCTCTCCTTTCGGAGTGATTTTCCCAACCAGGATATCCCCCGGTTTTACATGCGCGCCGATGCGGACGATGCCGCGCTCGTCGAGGTCCAGCAGCGCCTCTTCCGAGACGTTCGGAATTTCGCGCGTGATTTCTTCCTGGCCGCGCTTCGTGTCGCGGACGTGCAGCTCGAGCTCCTGGATATGGATGGACGAGTACACGTCCTCCTTCACCAGCCGCTCGGACAACACGATGGCGTCCTCGAAGTTGTGGCCGTACCAGGGCATGAATGCGACGGTCACGTTCGACCCAAGCGCCAGCTGTCCCTTCTCGGTGGCGGCGCCGTCCGCGAGGATGTCGCCAGCCTTCACCTTCTGTCCGAGCTTCACCATGGGCCGCTGGTTGATCGCGGTATCCTGATTGGTGCGCCAGTACTTCTTGATGCGATAGCGGTCGTGCTGCGTGAGGCGCGCCAGCGGACGATCCTCGTCCTTCTTGCGCTCCGCGGGCGCCGCGTCGACGATGATCTCGTCG
>DASPMP010000063.1:0-3012 GCA_035626995.1 Gemmatimonadaceae bacterium | reverse complement strand
CCTCCCTCTTCGCAGACGTCGTACACGCCACCGCCGCCCCGCGCGCCGATGGCGCCGATGGTGGGCGAGTCGGTTCCGAACTACCTGGTGCAGTCGATCCTGGTCACACTCTGCTGCTGTCTGCCGCTCGGCGTCGTGGCCATCGTCTTCGCGGCGCAGGTGAACTCGAAGCTCTCCGCGGGCGACATTCAGGGCGCGCGCGAAGCTTCGCGCATGGCGAAGATGTTCTGCTGGGTCGCGTTCGGACTCGGTCTGGCGATCATGCTGATCTGGACGGTGACCGGTGGAGCTGCGTTCCTTCAGGGCGTCCGCGACGGCATGGCGAATCGCTAGCCTGCTGCTGCTCGGCATCGCCGGCGGGTGGGTGCTCTACACCTTCCCGCCGGTGACGAGCGGTTTCTATCCGCAGTGCGTCTTCAAACAAGCCACGGGACTCGACTGCCCCGGCTGCGGAACCACGCGCGCGCTGCACGCGCTGCTCCATCTCCGGTTCGGCGAGGCGTTCCGCTTCAATCCGATGCTCTTCGCGCTCATGCTCGTCGGCGGCTTCGCCACGCCGAGCTACCTGCGCGGAGAATCCCCGCGCTTTCTGTACACGCGCTGGTTCGGCTGGGGAACCGTGATCGTGTTGATCAGCTGGTGGATTCTGCGGAACGTGTTCTAGGCCCAATGGCCTTAAGTTAGGCGCCGTTTAGGCGCAAGATAGAAACCGAAGGGGGGGGCGGGGTGATGGGGAGATCACACCTTCGGAGGTTCGACGTCAGCGAAGTTGGTCTCGGTGTTCTGTTCGAGGCGTTCCCGAGCGAGAAGATCCGAGGGATCTTGAAAGCGACGGGCCGCGAGAGCCGGCGAACGCGTCAGCTGCCGGCAACGATGATGGTGTACTACATCATCACGCTGGGCCTGTTCGTAAGCGCTGGATGTCGTGAAGTTCTGCGACGACTGCTCGACGGAGCCAAGTGGATCTGGCCGTACGACGTGCAGATCAGCACCGAGTCGGCGATCACCCAGGCGCGGCAGCGTTTAGGGAGCGCGCCGATCGTGGAACTGTACCGACAGGTCGTCGGACCAATCGCGCGGAAAGCGACACGGGGAGCGTGGTATCGCTCGTGGCGCATCGTGACGCTGGATGGGACGACGTTCGATGTGTCGGATTCGGAAGAGAACGAACAAGCATTCGGACGACCCGGCGCATCGCGAGGCAGGAGCAGCTATCCGCAAATCCGCGTGGTTGGGCTGGTGGAAAACGGCACACACGTTTTGTTCGGGGCGGAGATGGACGCGTGCACAGTTGCCGAGGTGCGGCTCGCGCGAAAGGTGCTCGACGCGTTGCGGCGGGGCATGATCTGTCTGGCAGACCGTAACTTCTTTAGCTACGAGCTTTGGTCGCTGGCGAAAAGTACCGGAGCAGCACTGCTTTGGCGCCTGCGCAGCACGCTCGTTCTTCCCGAACTGCGGAAGCTCGAGGACGGCTCTTATCTGAGCAAAATCTATCCGTCAGGCCATCACCGTGATCGCGACGAAGGGGGCATTCCCGTACGCCTGATCCGGTATCGCATCAAAGGATTTCGCGAGGAGTACCGCTTGATCACCACCATCCTCGACCCTCAAAAAGCGCCAGCATTGGAACTGGCTCACCTCTACTCCCGGCGTTGGACGATTGAGACAGCCTTCGATGAGATCAAGACCCATCAGCGGCAGGGTCGCATCGTTCTGCGAAGCAAGCTGCCGGAGTTGGTCCGGCAGGATCTATTCGGTCTGCTTCTGGCGCACTTCGGGGTCCGTTCGGTGATGCACCAAGCCGCGCTGCGAGAGGACATCGAGACCGAAGAACTCTCGTTCGTGCACACGCTCAACGTCATTCATCGCAAGCTGCCCTGGCTCGTTACTTTTCCCCCCTCAGCGGACTTCACGCACGCCTGATCTGGTGCTCGACGAAGTCGCCGACGAACGTGTGCGGCGCCGGCCCGGCCGTCACTATCTTCGCGGCGTGAAGCGGAAGATGAGCAGCTACCACATCGCCACCACCGCCACGCGCCGCGCTTCCTTCTCATGTACTCCCAAGCCCAGGGTGACCCTAACTTAAGGCCATTGGGTCTAGACCGCGGCGACGTCGCGGTTGTACTCCGCGATGCTGGCCTCGCCGCGGATCGTCCGGACTTCCCGGCGGCCACTCGCCTCGAGCACGAGCACGTGCGGGAGATCGGGGGTGTCGATGTACTGTTCGTGTCGTTCCAGACCTGCCAGCGCGGGGGTGTCGCTGTTGCCGTACGTGAGCGCGCGAACATTCGCGAATCCCGAGTTCTCCAAGAGCGCGGTGAGCGTGGTCCGGTTGTACAGGAATTGATGGCCCCAGCCACGGAATGCGCGGTTCAACGTGAAGCAATCGCGCAGCGCATCGTCGTCGTTCGTCCAGGCATAGGGGCGATAGCCGTTCGCGTACACCCAGTCGAGATTCGGGGTCGACAAACGAAGGATGCCCTCATCGCGCAACGCCGCGCGGCAGTTGCGCGTGAAGCCCGCGCCCTGCTGGTAGCTGAGGTGTTCGATGAAATGCTCCGCGAAGATGTAGCGCGCATTGCGGAAGGGGATTCCGCGCGCGAGGTCCCATCGAAAGTCGATGCCGGCGTAGGGCTGATTGTCGATGTTGATCCAGCCTTCGAGCGCGAGCGGACCGCATCCGAGGTGGAGTTGGAGATCGCGCCACTTCGATTCGTTGGTGGCGAGATACACGATCCCGATCGCGTTCGCGCTCGATTCGGTCTCGTGAAAGGAGAACGCGCTGGGAGGCACGGTGCTGAAAAAAGGCGAGGAGAAGTCGAGCGGCGCCGACGCAACGTGCGCAAACCGGCGTACGTTCGCGAAGCGGCTGGTCAATGCAGCGCGCAGCGAGGCGCTGTCCTGCGCCGGCGGGATGGCGAGCAGCAGCTTGCCGTTCGCTTGCACGGCATCACTCGCCCGGGCGGCGTCGCGGCCAGTCGTGTCGATCACCACTTCGTAGTGCGTGTCGTC
>DASPMP010000062.1:0-13968 GCA_035626995.1 Gemmatimonadaceae bacterium | reverse complement strand
ACTGATGCGTACGGTTGACGAACGCGTCGTTGCGGCGTCGCCGTCCGTTATCTTCGGAATCGCCGCAGACGTCGAGCGGTGGCCGGAGTTGCTCCCGCATTACCGGTTTGTACGGTTTCGGGTTGGCGCACCGCAACCTGCGCGCGTCGTGGAGATGTCGGCGAACCGTCCTTTCGGTCCGGCAAACTGGCCGACCTGGTGGGCGTCGCAGAT
Source organism: Gemmatimonadaceae bacterium (assembly GCA_035626995.1). GTDB lineage: Bacteria > Gemmatimonadota > Gemmatimonadetes > Gemmatimonadales > Gemmatimonadaceae > DASPMP01. Next base: position 13,755 of record DASPMP010000062.1, on the reverse strand, counting down.
GGAGGTGCAGGAGCGGGACGGCGGCGTTCCTGCCATCCGGTTCCGGCACATCGAAGGAATCACGACGCGGATGGAAGTGGAGTGGACATTCAGGGCGGTGACGGAGGGGACGCACGTCACAGTTCTGCACTTGTGGAATGGGCCATCATGGCCCGTCATCGGGACCATTGCCGCGCGCGCGGTCATCGGACCCGTGTTCGTGCATGGAATCGCGTCACGGACGCTCGAAGGACTCGCGCTCGCCGCCGAGCGCCGCCAGACTACAAGGCGCTGACATTATCGTTTCCGGAGCTCCAGCTGGATGCAGAATCGTCGCAGGGTTGTCATCACGGGCATAGGCGCGGTTACGCCGATCGGCATCACCGTCGGTGGGATGTGGGATGGCCTGCAGTCCGAGCGCTCGGCCATCCGCAGCATCTCACGCTTCGACCCGACCCCCTTTCGCAGCCATAATGCGGCGGAAGTACGCGACTTCAATCCGGCGGATTTCCTGGAGCGCAAGCGCGCCAAGCGTCTGGACCGGTTTGGGCATTTCTCGGTCGCCTGCGCGCGGCTGGCCGTTCAGGACGCCGAGCTCGATTTTGCGAAGGAAGATCGCGAGCGGATCGGCGCGACGATGGGCTCCGCGCTTGGCGGCGTCGGATACGCCGAAGAACAATTCGGGATTTTCCTCAAGGAAGGCATCGATCGTGTTGAACCGACGCTCGCGCTGAACGTTTTCGTCGGGGCGGCCAGCTGCAACGTGGCTATCGAGCTCGGATTGCAGGGACCGAACAGCACAAATGGGATGAGCTGCGCGTCGGGCACTATTGGTGTCGGCGACGCGTTCCGCCTCATTCGCGACAATTATGCGGACGTCATGCTGGCAGGAGGCGTGGAAGCCCCGTTGATGCCGCTGTGCTTCGCCGCATTCACGATCATCCGCGCCATGTCGACGCGCAACGATGACCCCGAACGTGCCTCCCGACCCTTCGACCGGGCCCGCGACGGTTTTGTCATGGGCGAGGGAGGCACCGTACTCGTCCTCGAGGAATACGAGCGTGCGAAGGCGCGTGGCGCCCACATCTACGCGGAAGTGGTGGGATACGGCAATTCGAATGACGCGCACCATATGACCGCGCCACGCCCAGACGCGTCCCAGGCAGCGCGTGCGATGCGCATCGCACTTCGCGACGGGAACGTTCTCCCCCACGAAGTGGCATATGTCAACGCACATGGCAGCTCGACGCCGCTGAACGACCCCACCGAGACCGCCGCCATCCGCAAAGTATTCGGAGACCATTCGTCGCGATTGCAGGTCAGCAGCACCAAGGGGTACTACGGACATGCGCTCGGAGCCTCCGGGGCATTCGAGGTCGCCATCTCGGCGTTATCACTGGATCGTGGATGGCTGCCACCAACGTTGAACCTCGAAAATCCCGGCGACGGCTGCGATCTGGACTACATTCCGGTGCGCGGACGTGCCACCAGCGTGGAGTACGCCCTGAGCAATTCGTTCGGCTTCGGGGGCATCAATGCGGCGGTGGTGCTGAAGCGCGCAGGCTAACGGATCTTTCTCACCGCCCTCTCCTCCCCCCTCCTCATGCGCGACTCCCTGCGTCACTTCGTTGCGGAGTTTGTCGGAACCTTCGCCCTCGTCTTCATCGGCAGCGGCGCCATCATCAGCGCGCAAGCGGCGCGACTGGACGGCGCGCTCATCGCCGTCGCTCTTGCGCACGGAATCATCCTGGCGGTCATGGTCAGCGCGACGATGCGCATTTCCGGACACTTCAATCCGGCCGTGACGATCGGCTTTCTCGCCGCACGACGCATCGACCCTATTATGGCTGGCGTGTATATCGCGGCGCAGATTCTTGGCGCCATCGCCGCTGCGTATGCATTGCAGGGGATGCTCCCCGCGATTCTCACGGAGCCCACACGCGTCGGCGGACAGACAATCGCGAGCGAAATCTCCACGGCGCAGGCGATCGGCCTCGAGGCCATCGCCACATTTTTCCTGACCTTCGTGATTTTCGGGACGGCGGTTGATCCGAAAGCACCGCGCATCGGCGGACTTGCCATCGGTCTGACGCTGGCGGCTGCCATTTTCGCCATCGGACCATTCACCGGCGGCTCGCTGAACCCGGCTCGATCCCTCGGTCCGGCGATCGCCAGCGGCGTCTTCGAGGGGCAGGCGGTGTACTGGATCGGGCCGATCGTGGGTTCCCTCATCGCGGCCGTCATCTATGAATGGCTCTTCATCCGCCGTGACCGTGAACCCGTGGATCATGGCGCCGTCCGGCCCTGACCCGCTCACTGCCTCGTTGCAGGGAGAAAAAGAGCGCACCATCGCGCTGCTCGGGGAGCACTTCGCCCAGGACAATCTCTCGCTCGACGAGCTCGAACGGCGTATCGAGCGGGCCTATCGGGCGCCCGATCTCGCATCACTCAAGGATCTGCTGAAGGACCTGCCCAGCGCGGAGACTGCAATCGCGTCCCGCTCCCAGGCCGCAGTCGCCAGTCCGGAGATTTATCCGTTGGAGGAGGGGCGGATCGTCTCGATCATGTCGAGCACCAAGCGACGCGGCCTGTGGCAGCCTCCACGCTTCCTCGACCTCTGGGCGATCATGTCTGAAACGATCCTCGACATGACGCGCGCCGTGCTGCAGCCTGGCGTCACCGAACTTGAAGTCCGCGGTCTGATGACGACAGTGAAGATCATTGTCCCGCCGGGGGTGCGCGTCGTCACCCAGGCCAGCGGTTTCATGGCGGAAGTCTCCGACCTGACGATCGATCCGCCGCCGGTTGGATCGGGCGCGCCGGTCATTCGCATCACCGGCTGGGTGGTGATGGGCGAGCTCAAGGTCGTGGTCCGACGGTCGGAGCTCGCAGAAGACATCGAGTAGAACGGCGCCGCAGCGCCTGCTGACTACCCGAAAATTTTTCCGGCGATGGCGCCGATCGTCACCACGATGGCCGGGATGATCGTGAGCCCGACGGAAAAGACGAGCCCGTGCCGGAACAGCGCCGGGCCGAGGCCGTACAACGGCCGCTTGAGCCAGCGCTCGACGGCGCATTCGACGACCGGGCCAAAAGTGTAGCACAGATTGGCGGCGATGCCGTACCCGACGATTGCCTGCCACGGGACGAAGAACCAGTCGTAACCGAGGAGCAGGCTGATGGCGTTAGCGTATACCAGGACCGCGACGCCGGTGGTCCCCACAATCGCGTTATAGCTGAGGCGGCGACTCTCCCACCACTGCAGCACGCGAACCGGTGACCGGACGAGAGTGGGTTCGAACAGAAGGCGTTGGAGCTGCATGGCTGCAATATTCGGGTTCCGGGCGGTCTCGTCAAGTACTTTGCACCGAAAAGTGCATGTCCCATGCCGCCTGTCTCGCCTACGTCCCGACCTGTTGATAGGTCTTTTCATACAGGTCGATCGCGTCACGAATCAGCTGCATCGCGACATCACTCTTTTCCCAGCCCAACACCTGCACGCGCTTTCCCTCGAGATCCTTGTACCGCTCGAAGAAGTGCTCGATCTCCTTGAGCATGTGCTGCGGAATGTCCGCGATGTCGTAAAACTCCTGATGGTACGGGTCATGAATGGGGACGGCGACGAGCTTGTCGTCCGGCTCGCCGCGGTCGAGCATCTTCAGCAGGCCCAGCGGCCGAACGTCGATCAGACATCCCGGAAAGGTCTGCTCCTTGATAAGGACCAGCACATCCATCGGATCGCCGTCGAGATACAGGGTGCGCGGAATGAATCCGTAGTCCCCGGGATAATGCATCGACGAATACAGCACGCGGTCCAGACGAATCAGTCCCGTGTGCTTGTCGAGCTCGTATTTGTTTCGTGTCCCGAAAGGAATCTCGATCACGGCCGTGATCTCCTCGGGCGGATGGCGACCCGCCGGCAGGTCGCGCCAATAGTTGATCATGCGGTCAAGCTAGCGAATCGACATCGGGCAACGGCGCGCCGGCCGCATACGACGGGAGGTCTTCAGATTCGATGATGTGCAACCCAGGAACATCCTCGCGCGCGGAACGCACGAGTGCCGCCGCGACGTCGCGGGCATGGACTGGGCGGTATCTCCCCGGAACGGCCCATGCGAATCGCTTCGCGATCTGCTCGCCCATTCGAAACTCCTGCCGGTCGCCCATCAGCAGCGAGGGGCGCACGATCGTCACGCTTCGGAAGCCGAGGGTGCGCAATGCGTCCTCGAGTTCCCCCTTCACGTGATTGTAGAAGATCCGCGACGACGAATTTGCCCCTAGCGCACTCACCAACAGGAAGTGCCGCGCTCCCTGACGGAGGGCGATCTTCGCGGACGCGAGGGGGATACCGTAGTCGACGGCGCGAAAGCGTTCCTTCGATCCGCCCACTGCTTTGATGGTGGTGCCGAGCGCGCACATCACCTGGTCCACCGCCAGCGCGTCGGCATGCGCCTCGAGCTCGTCGAAGTCGATGACACGTCCTTCGATTCTCGGCGCCGTCGCTTCCGCGAACTTGCGACGCGCAAGCACGACGATCCGATCGAACGTGGGATCGTCGGCCAGCAATTCCAGACATTCCCGGCCGACCAGCCCGGTGCCTCCCAGCAGCGCGACGGACGTCATTGCGGGAAGCTACCCCGCCGTCGTCTCGCCGCCGAGGAGGGTCAGCACTTCCCCCGTGATGTATGAGGAATCGGCTGACGAAGCGAAGAACACAAACGCCGGCGCGACCTCCTCGGGTTGCGCCGGCCGTTTCATAGGTTGTTCGGCCCCGAACTCCTTGACGTCCGCCGCATCCTTGTCGGCGGGATTCAAGGGAGTCCAGACTGGCCCCGGCGCCACGCAATTCACGCGGATGCCCCGCTCGACGACGCTCTGTGCCAGCGACTTCGTAAAGGCGTGGATGGCGCCCTTCGTCGCGGAATAGTCGAGCAATTCCTTGCTGCCTTCAAGACCCGTGATCGACCCCGTATTCACGATCGCCGCGCCCTTCTTGAGATGCGGCAGTGCTGCCTTGGTGACGCGGAAGTAGGCGTAGATATTGGTCCGGAACGTGTGATCCCACTGCTCGTCCGTGACCTCGTCGAGTGACGCCTGGTGTTGCTGGAAGGCTGCGTTGTTCACGAGAATGTCGAGCTTGCCGAATTCCTGCAGCGTACGTTCGACGATGTGCGCGCAGAAATCGCCGTCGGTGAGGTCGCCCTCGATCGCCAGGCATCGCCGCCCGGCGGCCTTCACCGCCTGCATCGTCTCGAACGCATCACGCTCCTCCTCCGGGAGGTAGGTGAAGGCAATGTCGGCGCCTTCGCGGGCGTACAGCACGGCAACAGCGCGTCCGATGCCCGAATCCCCACCCGTGATCAACGCGATCTTGCCACTCAGCTTTCCCGCCGCACGATAGGCGGGCGCCAGGAACTGCGGCCGGGGAGACAGCTCGTGCTCGCGCCCCGGTTTGTCCTGATGCTGCGCTGGAAGCGGATTCTTCGGATACTGCTCCACGCGCCGCCTGGGGGACGACGCCTTTCCACGACGCCGCTGTACGCCGGATTTGGCCTTCGTTTTACGCACTGCCATGTGGCCTCATTGCTGAATCTTCGCAGGAGGGTGCAAGGGACGGACCCACGCTGGTGCGCTCGGGGGACTGGTAACTCCCTCCTGGTTGACTCATCGTTCTGCGAAGAGGCCGAGAGCTGCAGGGCGCACACACCCGTCGTCAGGAATCCATGGCTGCTGAAATCGACGCGCTACTCCACGAGAACAGAAAATTTCCTCCGTCAGACGCGTTCCGGCGCGCGGCGCACATCAACTCCCGTGAGCTCTACGAACAGGCGGCACGAGATCCGGAGTCGTTCTGGGAGGAGCAGGCGCGACAGCTCCACTGGTTCTCGCCCTGGAAGACGGTGTGCGAGTGGAAGCCACCGCACGCGAAGTGGTTTGTCGGCGGAAAGTTGAACGTCTCCGACAACTGCATCGACCGCCACATCAATGGGCCACGTCGCAACAAGGCAGCGCTCGTGTTCGAAGGCGAGCCTGGTGACCGTCGCACGCTGACGTACTGGGACCTGTACATCGAGGTCCAGAAAGCAGCGAACATGATGAAGAAGCTGGGCGTGAAGCGCGGCGACCGCGTCGCGATCTACATGCCCCTCATTCCTGAGGCGGCAATTGCGATGCTGGCCTGCACCCGCATCGGCGCGATTCACTCGGTGGTGTTCGGTGGGTTCTCGCCGGAATCGCCGCGGGACCGCATCAACGATTCCAAGTGCAAGCTCCTGATCACCACCGACGGCGGCTATCGGCGCGGACAGGTCATCCCGCTCAAGCGAAATGCCGACAAGGCTATCGAGGAATGCCCGTCGATCGAGAACGTCATCGTGGTCCTGCGCCGCCCGGGCGCCGGCGGAGACGAAGCGTTCGCCGAGATGCAGGAGGGGCGCGACCATTGGTGGCATCGCCTCATGCAGCACGCGGATCCGCGGTGCGAGCCCGAGCACATGGATGCCGAGGACGTCCTCTACATCCTCTATACATCCGGCACGACGGGAAAACCCAAGGGGATCGTGCACACCACCGGGGGCTATCTCACGGCGGTTACGTCAACCACGAAGATGGTGTTCGACCTGAAAGAGGACGATGTCTTCTGGTGCACGGCGGACATCGGCTGGGTGACCGGGCATTCGTATGTCGTTTACGGCCCGCTGGCGTGCGGCGCCACGGTCATGATTTACGAGGGCGCTCCGGACTGGCCCGAGAAGAACCGGTTCTGGGACATCTGCGAACGCCACGGCGTGACGGTGTTTTATACCGCACCGACCGCCATCCGCGCGTTCATGAAATGGGGCGACAAGCATCCCGCCCGGCACGACCTGTCGCGCCTGCGGCTGCTCGGCTCGGTCGGCGAACCGATCAACCCCGAAGCGTGGATGTGGTATCACGAAAAGATCGGAAAGGGCCGTTGTCCGATCGTGGATACGTGGTGGCAGACGGAGACCGGCGCCATCGTGATCTCGCCGTTGCCCGGCGTCGTGGAAACAAAACCGGGGAGCGCGACCATTCCTCTTCCGGGATTCAGCGCCGCGTTGCTCGACGCGAAAGCAAATGAGATCCCCGTCGGCGGTGGACTACTCGCTTTGACCAAGCCGTGGCCCTCGATGCTTCGCACCATCTGGGGCGACGACGAACGCTACGTCCAGACGTATTTCACCAAGTGGCCGGGCAGGCAGGATCTCTACTTCCCTGGTGATGGCGCGAAGCGCGACGACGACGGCTACTACTGGATCCTCGGCCGCGTCGACGACGTGCTCAACGTTGCCGGCCATCGAATCGGGACGATGGAAGTGGAATCGGCGCTCGTCGAGCACCCGTACGTCGCGGAAGCCGCGGTCGTCGGCAAGACGCACGAGCTCAAGGGGCAGGCGCTGGCAGCGTTCGTGACGTTGCGTGAAGGGCGAACACCCAGCGCGGAATTGCGTGACGAGCTTCGAGAGTTTGTCGCCGAGAAAATCGGCGCGATCGCACGTCCCGACGACGTGCTGTTCTCGGCAGATCTTCCCAAGACGCGCTCGGGGAAAATCATGCGCCGGCTGTTGCGCGACATCGCGGAGGGGCGCGCCCTGGGGGATACCACGACGCTTGCGGATCCCAACGTGGTCAACGCGCTGAAGGAGCAGTACGAGGCGACGGAGAGTTAGCAGGCAGACTGACTACGGACATAACGACGGACATAACGACGGACATAACGACGGATATAACGGCAGACATTACGACGGCCATGGTGGAACGGCGATTTGGGGGCGGTCGACACCACAAGACTGGGAGGGCCGATACAGTTACCGACCGATTGGTACGAGGCCTGCCATGGTGGAGGGTGACTTTACCCTCTCGCAGGCAGCCAAATGTCTCTCAAGTCGTGGTGGCGCAGACTGTTCCCGGAACGGATCTTCTCCCGCAAGCTCGAGCCCGCCGCTGAGCGTCGGCTACGGCTTGGACTCGCGCGCGCCGAGGAATCCATCACCCGCGCCCACGTGGACAACGCGCTGATGTTCGTCGACGTCCTCGCCGAAGACATGAGCTTCGATCGCGCGATCGACACCTACGTACGGGAAATGGGTGTCCCTGAGCCACTCGCGAGTACGGTCGCGACGCGCACCTTGGTGGTGCTCGGTCAGGAGCTGGTCCCGTATCGTCGCCGCGCTCAGGCCGAAGAAGAGAAGCCCAGGCTGCGCCTCAACGAGGCGTCAGACGGTCGTCAGCGGACGATCAAGCGCGCCTGAACTGGTCGGGAGGTTGAGGGTTTGAAGGTTTCAGGGTTTCCTTCAAACCTTCAAACCCTCAAACCCTCAAACCCTGAAAGCCTTAAACGCTCAATCCGGCCTCCCGCCTCATCCTGCGCCAGTCGACGACTGCCAAGACCCAGAGAACACACGCAATCACGGCGCTGACCACACACCAGCGACAGATGGCGTGAATGACGAACAGTTCCAGGTAGGTCAGCCAGAGCGAGAAGATCACGCCCCAGGTCGTCAGCACCAGCAGCGTCAGGGATAGTTTCCCCGATCCCTGAAAGCGGTCCTGGACCAGCGCGAAGGCAACGGCAAAGACAACGGCGTAAAATGCGACCCCCCACGCCGCCACGGGCATGCTGAGCAACGTGGCCCATTTGCTGAGCTGCACGGTCTCACAGCTCCCCGCGCCGCACGCCAGGGTCCCGATAACTCCGGCCTTGTAGAGCCACAGGTAGAGCGCGACGAACAGGCCGACGAGCGCGACGAGCGCCGTCAGCATCCGACGGGTCATGGGCGCCGAGGTGCTTCCCGCGGAACGTCCAGCGCAGGGGCATTCGTTCCCGCGGCGGACTTGGTGCCCGCCGAACGCTGCGCACGCGCCACCGCCAGCGCTTCATCGACGTGCTTCTTGAACTCGTCGTACGACATGTTGTTCGCGATCTTCTTCGTACCAATGATGAAGGTCGGTGTCGAACCTACGCCGAGGCGCAGTCCTTCGTCGTAGTTCGACTGGATGTGCCCAGCGAACTTGCGCGAACTCATGCACTGCTGATACTGCGGCACGTTGACGCCCACCTGCTGCGCCAACCCTTCGAACACGGGCAACGGACGTCGCGTCGCGTACCCGCTCCAACGATCCTGAGACTGGAAAATCGCGTCGTGCATCTCCCAGAACTTGTTCTGTTCGCTGGCACACCACGCCGCGTTATGCGCCGCGCGCGTATTGGCGTGCCCCTCGAGCGGGAAATCCATGAAGCGATAACGGATCTGCCCCGTGTTCACGAGACGCGTTCTCACATCAGGCTCAGTGAGTGTGGCAAAATTTCCGCATGCGGGGCATTCGAAATCCGCAAACTCCACGACCTCGACAAGAGCGGTATCACTCCCGAGGACATGTCCCTGATTCGCCACGAGCTGGATGGTGGAGTCCATCGTGAAGACCGTTTGGGCTGCCGGCTTCGACACCTGGTAGCCGATGGTGGCGATGCCAGCGACCAGCAGAACGGCGAGCAGGATGTAGAAGGGGCGCTTGCTGTCCCGCCGAGCCGCGGTCACCTTCGACTTCCGACCGCCAGACGGGTTCACCATTCCGGATCCTTGTCCTTTTCCTCTTCCTCGTCCGGCGTCCACTCGGTCTTTTCCCATTTGGAATCCTTTTCGTTCTTCGCATCGGCGACGATGCGTCGGTTCTCGGCGATTTCCGGGGTGTCGTAGGTGATTCGCACTTCGTAATGGAACAACTCGCTTCTGATGTCGCCCGTGAGCTGCATGAGTTCGCCGGCCTGTTCCAGAAGACGCCCCTCGCGGTCGAGTTCCCGGATCCGTTCAGCGAGCGCTCTCAGCAGCGCCTCGAGGTTGCGGGCGCGCCCTTCATCGTACGTCTGTTCCGGCTGCGACATGGCGGGAAATACTGCCTCGTTGAAGGACCGCGGGCGTGTGAAAACCTAGCGGTATCGAGGTTGCGCAAGCAACCGAGGGCTGCAACGCATTCGCGCGGCATCCCGAGGTCGGCAGACGATCACATCGTCGGTCAACCGATGGCTGCAACGCACTCGCGTTGCAAGCCACTCCTGGGCAGGCGATCAAATTGCCTGCCAATGTGCGTTATTACTGTCAGACTCAACGGGGAGTTCCCATCGACGCTGATCTCTTGCGCGTGCCCGTCGGCCCGGGCTCGCTACACGTGGAGCGCTACGGCCTGGGTGGCCAAGCCGTGTTGCTCGTACATGGCTTCGGCACGAACAGCTTCGTGTGGCGACACATCGGACCGGATATCGCGCTCGCAAATCTGACGGCGTTCGCCGTCGACATGTTCGGGTACGGCGCGTCCGACCGCCCGATGGACGCCGACTACGGCATCGCCGCGCAGGCGGAATACCTCGACCGCGCGTTGACGGCGCTGCGCATGGCACGCGCAACCGTGGTCGGGCTCGATCTTGGCGCCGCGGTGGCGCTGCGGTTCGCGGGTGCCCACCCCGATCGCGTGGAAAAGCTGATCCTCGTGAATCCCCTGGCGCCCGATGACATTCCGGCGGACGACGTCAAGTCGCTGCAGAAGAACACCGCCCGCTTCGCTTTCAGGATTTCGCGCGGTGTGATGGGCGCAGCGCCCTTGCTGCGCGAACTCCTCCGGCAGAGCGTGGCCGATCCGGAGAAAATGCCTGAAGCACTGATCGCGCGGTATCTCGCGCCCTATGTCGGACGCGACGGGGTCGACCACCTCTTACGAACGGCGCGCTTCCTCAACAACGAGGACCTCGAGGAAGTGGACCTGCGAGCCCTGCCGCAACCCACGCTCGTGGTCTGGGGTGACCGCGACCCGTGGGTCGAATCGAAAGTGGGGGATCAATTGGCCAGTACCATCGGCGGCAGCAAGCTGGTGCACCTCCCGTCCTCTGGTCGCCTCGTGCCGGAAGAAGCTCCGGAGATGCTCAGCGATCTGTTGCTCGATTTCATCGGCGCGCGCGGTACCGGAGGCACGATTTGAGCGAAGAATGACCGTGAAACTGTGATCGTGCGCTCTAGCTCGTTACATTTCACAGGTCATTCTTCCCCTACCAGGTACATGGCGAAACCGAAGTCCAGAAAGAGCGGTCCCGTTAATCCGACAGTGTTCGAGCAGGCGCGGGACGAGTTGTTTCAACACATCATGACGTGCGGCGTGGTCGGCGCAGACCACGAACACCAGATCGAGTGGTTCGACGAAACGATGAAGTACTTCGCTGAGCGGTATCCGGAGCTTGGCGAGACGCAGGTGACCGAGTTGCGCAAGCTCGGTGAGCGGTTTGCCCAGCCACCGAAAGCCAGAGCCAGCGCGTAGTCCTCGCGGGGCCGGTCCGGTCCCATGGTTCTTCCTACCGTCGTTCGCGTCGTGCGCGTCGCAGGATCAACGCGCCGCGCACACCGCCACTCACTCCGATCTGTATCGCGGGCAGCATCCCGCGCACTTCCGGCCCCTCGACGTCGGCGAGCGCAGCCAGGTATGTCGTTGCACCCCGGTAACTGATCCCGCCACCGAGCGAGAGCGCCCAGCGCTGCTGCCGGAAGGGGTCGAGGGTTACCCGGGCGATGACATCACCCCGCCATCGGCGTCCAGCGCGCTCCGGCGCGCCGCGCACGTCGTACCCGGCGGTGACGCCGAGTCGGGCATAGGTGCCCAGCGCCGTGGTCAGACCGATGCCAGGCTCGATCGCGACTGGTGACGGTCCAGAGACGTCCAGCCGCAGTTCGGGTTGAAGAAACTGCGCCTCCGCGCGTGGGGCGGTGCATGCCAGCGCAAGAACGAACAGGCCATGCCTGATCATCGCGCGCGCTCCCGATGGAGCATCCAGGTGTAGTCCACGATCGCCCAGAGCGATACCGCCGCGACGACGAGGATCATCGGAGCGGCGGCGCCCGGTCGGATGAGGATCGCGATGAATGTCGCCAGCTGCATGACCGTCACGAGCTTCCCCGGCAGCCGCGCCTGGAACGCCACCGCGCGAAGGGATGGCATCGCACGCGCGACGAGGAATCCCACTGCGGTCATGAGGTCCCGGGATATCATCACGAAGTACTGCCACGTGTTGAGGGTGCCTTCGAACAGGAACGTGGATACTCCCACCAGGGCAAATACGCGATCCGTGAATGGGTCGAGGAGCGCGCCGATGCGCGTCATGGGACCGAACTGCCGCGCAATCCATCCGTCGAGGTAATCGGTCGCCAGGGCGACCATCACGAGCACGATGCGGACGTCCACGCGATCCGAGAGCACGAACGCCGCTGCCAGCGCCAGTCGCGAGATCGAGAGGAGATTCGGCAGGGTGCGCAGCTCGGACCATGCGCGCATGGGGCCTAACCTAGCGGCCCCGGGAAACGCTTGCTACGGAATACCATGGGGTCTAGCATGTACGCATGGCATCCGCCGCGGACCTGCTCAAGAACGTCGCGATTTTCAAGGATCTTGACGACACCGAGATCGCCGAAGTCGCCGAAAAGTGCAAGGAGGAGAAGTTCAACTCCGGCGAATACATCTTTCGCGAGGGGGAAGCGGGCAATCGGCTCTATCTCATCGTCGCGGGAGAAGTCCGCATCAGCCGTGACGTTCCGGGCAGTGGCGAGGAGGCGCTCGCGGTGCTCAAGCCCGGCGCCCTTTTTGGTGAGATGTCCGTTTTTGACCGCAGCGAACGGTCCACGCACGCCATTTCGAATGGCGGAACAACGCTCCTGACCATCACGCGCCCCGACTTCGAGATGCTCCTCGATTTCAACCGGGAGCTCGCGTACAAGGTGCTGTGGGCATGCGTGCGACTCCTCTCCGGCCGCCTGCGCCAGACGAACGACTCCCTGCGGTCGTTCCTGGCGATGAGCATGTTCTGAGTGCGGTTGTCGGCTTGTCGGCTTGTCGGAGAAGCTGACAAGCCGACAATCCGACAAGCTGAGACGCCTATTTCAGCTTCGCCCCAGTCAGCTGCGCGATGGCCGACAGTGTTGTCTGCGCGGCATTGAGCCCCAGCCGGAAATCCTTGTCACTGTACGTCGTGAAGACGTCAGTGGGCTGATGCCAGTTGGGATCCCATCCTGCGCCGATCTGCGCGCCGCGTTCATTCTCGCGAAGTGAGATTGCGGCGACCAGCTCCTGGAACGGCGCCGAATCTGTGTTGGTCATGTGCTGCCCCACAGCCGCCGGATAATCCGTCGCATACTTCTCGTTCGACAGCTGGAAGAAGGACGCGAGCTTCTGCGACTCCGCCGCCATCTTCGAATTCACCTGGAACTCGATGTTCACGTCGGCCTCGGGACGTTGTTCCTTCGGCAAAGTCCCATCGGGAAGCGGCATGCCATGATCGAAAAGCATCATGTCATGCTGGATCATCCCAAGCCATTTGGGCTCGGGATACCGGCGAGATCCCGCAGGGCTCTCCTGCCCCTGCATCGCCTGGCGCTGCGCGACGTACGCACGGGCGCCGTTCAGCCCTGTCTCTTCATTGTTCCAGAGCACGAACCGGATCGAGCGGTCGGTGGTTACGTCGGGAGCGCTGAAGATCCGCGCGAGCTCCATCACGATTGCCGTGCCTGAGCCGTCGTCATTGGCGGCTTCGCCCCAGCCATGCCCGTCCATGTGCCCTCCGACGATGTACATCTCGTCCGGGCGCGTCGTACCGATCTTCGTGCACCACACCTGTTCGCGCGCCCCCGGGGTGGTCGGCTGGGCATTGAGCGCGCGCAGCCGTGCATCCGGCTGACGCAAGGAATCGTTGTTGACGCCCGTCCGGGCACGGTTCCCCCGCAG
>DASPMP010000061.1:0-6144 GCA_035626995.1 Gemmatimonadaceae bacterium | reverse complement strand
GCAGCCGGGATGCACCGGAGCCAGTGATCTTCGATCGCGCAAAATTCAGCGCGAAGTCGTCGTCGTTCAGCAGCCGCTGTTCAAGCAGTCGCGCGATCGTGCGCTCAACGTCGTCTGGCGGCTCGCCCTTCTGGAGCAGGCTTCGGCGCAGCTCGACCACCGACCGTGCCCGAAACCCTAGCAGGTGCAAGGCACGGTCGTATGTGGTGCGCGTTGACGACGCGCGCTCGCTGCTGACCGCCGACGACCTCCGATTCACCGGTGAGCACCGGCAGGAATGAACAACCAGGGAGGAGGCACCACGAGCAACGGGAGTTTCCGGGTCCCATTACCCACGCTGCTTCGCTCCCCGGTCATTCGGGTCATTCCTCGTCCGTGACTTCCTCGACCTCGGGCTTCGCCGTTCCCATGCCGAGCAGGACTTTCACCTTCTCCTCGATCTCGGCCTGCAATGCGGGATTGTCCTTGAGGTACAGCTTCGCGTTCTCACGCCCCTGACCGATCTTCTGGCCGTTGTAGCTATACCAGGCGCCCGATTTCTCGATGATGTTCGCCTCGGCGCCAATGTCCACGAGCAGCGACGTATGGCTGATGCCCTCGGCATACATGATGTCGAACTCTGCCTGCCGGAACGGCGCCGCGACCTTGTTCTTCACGACCTTGACGCGCACATGTGAACCCACCACCTCTTCCTTGTCCTTCACTGGGCCGATGCGCCGGATGTCCAGGCGCAGCGACGCGTAGAACTTGAGCGCCTTGCCTCCCGTGGTGGTTTCCGGGTTGCCGAACATCACGCCGATCTTCTCACGCAGCTGGTTGATGAAGATCACCGAGGTGCGTGAGCGCGCGATGGCACCCGTGAGCTTGCGCAATGCCTGGCTCATGAGGCGCGCCTGGAGACCGACATGGCTGTCGCCCATGTCACCTTCGATTTCGGCCTTCGGCACGAGGGCCGCCACAGAGTCAACGACCACGACATCGACGGCGCCGGAGCGGACGAGAATTTCGCAGATCTCGAGCGCCTGCTCGCCGGTGTCCGGCTGGGAGATGAGGAGGCTGTCAACGTCGACGCCCAGCTTTCGCGCGTATTCGACGTCCAGCGCGTGCTCCGCATCGATGAACGCTGCCACGCCCCCCTGACGTTGTGCGTTGGCAACGACGTGCAGCGTCAGCGTGGTCTTGCCGGAGGATTCCGGCCCATAGATCTCGGTAATGCGCCCACGCGGGATACCGCCAACTCCAATGGCGGCGTCCAGGTTGATGGCACCTGTGGGGATGGCGTCCACCCGGACGCGGTTTTCTGATCCCAGCCGCATGATCGAGCCTTTGCCGCAACTCTTCTCGATCTGCGCGATGGCCAGGTTAAGCGCCTTTTTCTTGTCGTCGGCAATCGTTGAAACAGCCATGCGTCACACACCCTGTCGTTGAAAGGTTCGCAGTATGGCTCGGCGGCGTCCAAATTCCGAAGCCGACGGAAGACCCGAAGAAAATACGAAGCGCCGCTCAGAAATCAAGCGGAAGATGCAAGGAAGAACGCATTCTCGACGTGGCACACCCGAACACCGGCGTCATTGACCAGTACGCCGACCACGTCGAACCGATAGGACTCGTCCTTCCGCCCATGCCGGTCGATCCAGACCATCGCTGACCGCTCCAGTTGCCTGCGCTTGCGATGATCCACCGCCTGCACCGGGCCGCCGAACTCCGGCCCCGTTCGGGCCTTTACTTCGACGAAGGCTATTGTCCCGTCCCGCTCTACCACCAGATCGATGTCGCGATGACCGCTGCGGAAGCGGCGCTGAACCACGCGCCAGCCACGCCGCCGGAGCCACCGCTCCGCGATTCGCTCCCCAAGTTCACCGAACGCCTGCCGAGCCGCTGACATGTGAGCCAGTCTAGGGCGGCTCCGCCATCCTGCGTCACCGATTCCTTACGACCGGGCGCGAAGTATTGCGGCAGGATCGTCGGTCACGATGGCAGCGACTCCGGCATGCCAGAGGGACCGCGCCTGTCCGGGATCGTTCACCGTCCACACCTGGGTGGGCACGCCCACCTTCCGCGCAGCCGCTGCCATCTGTCTGACGGGAATGGGCACGCCATGATATCGGGTCGTCAGCGACAGCACGTCGTAGAATGGCTTTGGCGGCTTGATGCCCAGGAGCCCGAATGGGATGAGGAGCATCGCATCCTTCATCGACGCACAACTGGCCAGGCCACTCCGATAGAAAAACTCCATGACCGCCGTGGTGGCTGACCCCACGATCACGCGTGCTTCGGCACCGAAGCGACGCACCATGGCTCCTGTCGCGGCAGCCGCGGCGAGTTCCTTGACCTCGATGACGAACGGCGTGCTGGGGAATGCCTCGAACACCTGCTCCAGTGTTGGAATCGGCTCACGGGAAGCGCCCGCGGATTGACGTGCGCCTGCATTCAGCGCCTGCGCTTCAGCAAGCGACAGCTGGTTCAATGGTCCCCGACCATCCGTCGTTCGATCAACGGTGGCATCGTGCATGAGCACCGGGACGCCGTCCCGCGTCATGCGAACATCGAACTCGAGGGCATCGACGTTCAGCGCGACTGCCTGTCGGAGCGCGTCGAGGGTGTTTTCCGGCGCGGCGATCCGATTGCCGCGGTGCGCGATCACCAACCGGGAATTCGGGTCCAGGAGCGGGTTCCGTTTCATGGCGGCGATGATTCGACGGCCCGATACTCGAGCAGTGGCGCTGTATGCAGCGGCAACGGCTGCTGGCTGCGAATGATGCGCCCGCTCTGCCGGTTAACCCAGAGGATCAACGTCTGCCCCGTGGCGCGCAGGGCAACGATCCAGGCATCGCTCCGATCGTCGCTCCCTAACACAGCCAGCTCGGATGGGACAATCCGCGTGGTCGACTGGTCGACGACGACCGCGGACACAGAATCCCTCCAATATTCGGTCAGCGGAAGGAGCGGAAGCAGTGCCTCCAGCATGGCGAGGGACACGATCATTGTCGGTGCTCCGGCGACGACGACGCTTTGCCGTCCGCCGGGTCCACTGGTCGCACCGAAGATCGAATCGCGTGCAAAGACCATCGCGAGGGATGCTGGTCCCAGCGCGCCGGACCACCGCAGCGGCTGCATGCCCTGGCTCACATAGAGCGATTCGACAGCCGCAACCGCTCCCATCCTGCGTTCGATGATCAGCCACACCGGCGCGTCCGCGTATGTGGCGGGCGCCATTTCCACGACACGCCTTCCAGTGACGTGAGCGGAGTCGCCGAAACGTGCCAGCATCTCGAACTCCGTTCGGAAAGGCGCGGATCGGGAGAGGTCGAGGGGAAAACCCGTGGTCGGCGGGAGGCTGTCCTGCGCAAGAACCGGCACTGCCAGCAGGGCCAGTGCACTCACAAGCAGGATCTTCCCGCCGTGCGTCACGACCGCGGCCCGCAGATGCGATCGAGATCGTCGAGTCCAACCAGGACGTCGCGTGGCTTCGATCCGTCCGGCGGTCCCAGCACCCCGGCCGTGTGCAGCTGATCGATGATCCGTGCGGCTCGTCCATAGCCGACCTTGAGACGGCGCTGCAGCAGCGATGTCGAACCCTGCTGATTCTGGATGACCACCTCCGCTGCCTCGCGAAACAGCTTGTCGCGGTCACCCGCGTCCACGTCGCCGGCTTCGCCCGCGTTGGCCTCCAGGGCTTCGCGCTCGCGAACCCGGGCAATGATGTCGTCTTCGGCGTCCGGCTTGTCTTCGATGACCATTCCCTGCGCCGCGAGCGCCGCACGCCGTGCTGCCCGACGGTCGTCGTACCACTTCATCAACCGTTCGGTGTCTTCACTGGAGATGTAGGCTCCCTGCATCCGGGATGGTTCGGATTTCGATGGCGGAATGAACAGCATATCGCCATTCCCCAGCAGCATTTCCGCCCCCGCGCCATCGATGATGGTGCGGCTGTCCACCTGGGAGGCAACGCGGAAGGCGATCCGGCTCGGAAAGTTCGCCTTGATCAGACCGGTGATGACGTTCACGCTGGGCCGCTGCGTCGCCAGGATGAGGTGAATCCCGATCGCGCGCGCCTTCTGCGCGAGCATCGCGATCGGCGTCTCCACCTCGGCCTGCACCGTCATCATCAGGTCCGCCATTTCATCGATGACCACGACGATGTAAGGCAGGATGCCGCCGCGATAGTTCAGGTCCTCGAAGGCAATGTCCGCCTTTTTCGGCATCTTGAGGGGCGTACCCTCCTGCACCCGGCGATTGAAATCCTGGATGTTCCTGCATCCATTCGCCGCGAGCAGTTCATACCGGTCCTGCATCTCCAGCACGGCCCACTTGAGCACGGCCGCCGCATCCCGGTTGTCGGTGACCACCTTGTGCCGCAGGTGCGGCAAGGTGTTGTACACCGAGAGCTCCACCATCTTCGGGTCCACCATGAGCAGCCGAAGGGTCTTTGGCGTATGCCGGTACACCAGGCTGGTCACGATGGTGTTGACGCACACCGACTTTCCGGATCCCGTCGCGCCCGCGATCAGCAGGTGCGGCATCTTTGCCAGGTCTGAAATGACCGGCTTTCCTTCCAGGTCCTTCCCGATCGCAATGGGAAGCGCCGCGCGCGCGCTCTGGAAATCCCGATGCTCCACCAGCTCACGGAAGCCGACAATTTCCGGATTGGGATTTGGCACTTCCACGCCGACGGCACCACGCCCGGGGATCGGCGCGACGATCCGGATACTCGGGGCGCGCATAGCCAGGGCGAGATCGTTCGACAGGTTGGCAATCTGACGCACCTTCACCCCCGGCGCGGGCTCGATCTCGAACTGCGTCACTGCTGGGCCGGTCGTGCGGCCGACCATCTGGCCTTCGATACGGAACGTGCGTAACGCATCCAGGAGCTTCACACCCATTGCGTCGAGGGCCTGCTTGCCGGTGTCGCCGTATCGCTCAGGCACCTCGGTCAGCAGATCCGTCGGAGGTAGTTCGTCGCCGACGCCGTCGGTCGAAGTGGCAGGGGCAACCAATGCCACTGCCTGATCGCCATCCGAGTCAGCGTCGGCCTTGGACTTCCTCAGCTTGCGCGATTTCTTCGCAACGTCGACCGGGACCTCTTCGGCCGCCAGTGGCTGGATCGCCGGCATTTCCTCAGGCGGCGGCTCGAGGGCAAGCGCATTCGCCGCCGCGTCGGGCACCGCGACGCCGCGATTCCGCTTTTTCTTCGGCGGCTCGCTCGCGGCAGGAACTGCAACAGCAACGGGTGCAGCGCGACCGACGAGGGCCCGGATTGGGCTCCAACCCAGAGTCACCACCGTCAGCGTCGAGGCGGCCGCGATCCACGCGAGCCAGGCGCCGATCCCCCCAAGCCACATGCGTAGATAGTACGCGACGAACGTCCCCCACAGCCCGGCGATGGTATTCGGTTCACCGGCGGGGACATTCATCGCCAGGCCGACGGCGATTGGAAGCAACGCCACGATACCGGCGAAGAACATCATCCATCGGCGATCTGTTTCAGAACCCAGGCGGCCGAACACGCGGAGCGCATGAACGGCGGGCGCGAACGGAGCCATCAGTGCCGCGGGCCACCCGAAGAGGCTGACCAGTGGATAGGCGAGGTAATAGCCCACCGGCCCAACGTGCGCTCGAATGTCACCGAATCCGGCGCGGAGTTGCGCAATCCCGAGCACCGTCAGCGCACCCGCAAGGAAAATCCCGAAGAGCAGCAGCGCGATGCCGCTGATTTCACGCCTGGTCTGCGGCCCCATTACGCGGCGGCTCCGCGCACGCGATCAGCGCGCCCGTTCAGTGCCGAGCTTGGTGATCTGCCGATCCTGGTACACGGGAACGACGGGGACAGAGTCCAGTTTCGCGCAGGCGAGGAGGTCGTCACCGAATCCCGCTTCCGCGAGCGCGATGCCGTGCGCCGATGCCTGCACGAGCTTCTTGAGGTTCTTTCCGAATTTCTTGTCAATGAGCATCGCCGCCTGCGCGGCGTCGTTGATTTCCACAGCCGGGTGCGCTTCGCAGATCTGCCGGGCGAAGGAACCAGCACAGGCCGCATCCTCGAGCGCAAACCGCCGGTCCTGGCCGGCGCATACAATGGCGACGTCGGTCCCGCCGCGGAGTGCCGCTCGCAGCATGCTGAGCACCGCCGAGAAGTTGACGTACGAC
>DASPMP010000060.1:0-11997 GCA_035626995.1 Gemmatimonadaceae bacterium | reverse complement strand
ATCGCTGTCGCTGAGCGAAGTGTTTGCGGCCATCGAGACGGCGGATCTGCTGATCAGCCCAGAGACGGCGATCACGCATGCGGCATCCGCCTTCCAGACACCGACTCTTGCACTGCAGCGCAAGGGAAACAGCCGCTGGAGCCCCTATCGCACCCAGGGCAGGAATGTATTTGCGGACGATGAGCGGCGCCTCGTCGACCTGCCGGTGGACCGCGTCGTCGCAGCCCTCGACGCGCTCATCGACGAGCTGGCGTCAACGCGCGCGTGGAAGATCCGTTAGCGTTTCTGCATCTCGACCAGCGCCACCGCTTCGGCGGCGGCCACGTACGGCGGTGCCGTCTGCTGGCCGGGGCGGCCTGCAGGCTCGTTATAGCCGGCGGTCGCCGCCTCCGCTGGCGCGCATTCGCGCCATCCTTCACGAAGGGCGCGGAAGACGCGTGTGCGCGCACCGGTCCATCCCGGGAGCCCGGTGATGGCCTCGAGGTCTTCCGCACCGAAAATCCGAAACCACCCGCGGTTGGATCGCGCGCCGAACGGCACTGAGAGGAGCAGGGTTCCTCCGGGCTGCAGCACGCGCTGCAACTCCTGGACGGCCCGCTGCGCCTCCGCCGACGGATTCGACGTGGCAGCGACGGCGCCCGCTGTTTCGCCGTAGATGCGGTTGTCCAGGCCGACGTGCTCGATGGTGGAAAGGGAGAGCACGGTCGAGAACCACTGATCGCGATAGGGAAGATGACGCAGGTCGGCGAACTCGTAGCGCACGTCGTTTGATACGTCCGCGAAGCGCTCATACTCGAGCGTCACGATCGACACCGGGGAGTGTTTGGCCGCGCGCCACGCCTGCAGCACCGCGGCATGATTCAGCACGGATCCCGCGTCGAGGACGCGACCGTGTCCGTTGTCGAGTGCACGCATACGATCAAACAGCCAGGCGTACTCGACCACGCGTTCGTCCAGGCCGGCGTCATCCCAACCATAGCCCGCCTTGCCCGGCGACAGCGCAGCGTCTTCGATGGCGAACCACTTTGCGGCATTGGAGCCGGAGCCGCCGGGAATGCGTCCCTGACGCTTCCACAGGTCCGCCTTGAGCTTGCGTCTGAGCCGCGTCAGCGACGCAGCGGGAGTAGACACGCGAAGTTCTCCTTCAGGAAAGAGCCTGGGCGGTGGCGCGTGCGCGCTCCGCGAGCTGGATAATATCGTCGTCCGTCACGCGCGCGCCCGCCGTCTCACGCCACTTGCGGAGCGACCGCGCCAGCCGGTCGAGGTTTCCCGCCAGGGTGGCATCGGGCCGCTGTCGCAGCCTCACCCGATCGACGTCGAGGACGTACGCCGTCTCACCAGCGAGCAGCACATTCTTGGCGTTCAGGTCAGCATGACGGGCGCCGGCTGCCGAGAGAGTGCCGACGAGCGTGGCGGTGCAGGCAAGCGCCTCGGCGCGCTGCGCGGTTCCCTCGCCGGTCAGTACCTGCGCCAGGTCTCGCCCCCCGGTGACCTCGCGGGAGCATACGTCGCTCCGCTGCAGCCAGCCGCCAGGGGGATACAGCGCATACGCGATGACTTCCGGCGTGGGGATGCCCAGGTGCGCCAGCGCGATGGACACCTCGAGCTCGTATGGGGCACGCGTCGGCGCGATGAAGCGATCCCCGGTGACGCGGGCAAGCGCGCCGCCGTGCCGGTTGTGCCGAACCACGACGCGAAACGGCGTATGGGGAAGCGCAACCGCGTACGCGGCGCCTCGACCCTGGAGCAACCGCGCTCCCGGGTGCCGGGCCGCGTACTCGTGCAGCGTGTACTTCGAACCGTCAGGATGGACGAGCGCGCGACGCACCCCGGCGGCAACGTCGGAGCGAGCGATGGCGACTGCGTGACCCAGCAGCAACCGCTCGAACCCCGCCGGCACCATCAGATGATGACTTTGTAGACTTTGACCGGCTGCGACTTGTTCTTGAGCTCCATCGGCGGCATCTCCTTCAGCTTCGGCTTCTTCGACAGGACACTTTTCATCTCGTTCGAAATCAGGATCTCACCCGGTCCTGCCGCTGAGCACAGACGGCTTGCCGTATTGACGGTGTCTCCGATAACCGTGTATTCGAGGCGACGCTCCGAGCCGATGTTGCCCGCGAACGCGTCGCCATGGTTCAGCCCAATCCCGATCTCGAGCTGCGGCCGGCCTTCCTGCTTCCACTGCGCATTGAGCTTGGCGAGCTCGCGCATCATCTCGATCGCGGCCTGCATCGCCTTGTCGGGATCGCCCTCGCTGCCGATCGGCGCGCCCCACTGCGCCATGACCGCATCGCCGATGAACTTGTCGAGCGTCCCTTCGTTGCGGAACACGCACTCCACCATTTCGGTGAAATAATCGGTGAGGAGCGTGGCCATTTCGTTCGGCGGCATCGTCTCCGAGAGCGCGGTAAAGCCCCGGATGTCGGAAAAGAGCACAGTGACTTCGCGCTTCTCGCCGCCCAGTCGCGTTGCTCCCTCGGAACTCGCGATTCGCTTCGCGAGCTGCGGCGTGAAGTATCGCTCGAAATTGCTCCGCGCCGCCGTCTCGCGGTTGAGCCGCTCGATGTTCAGCCGGTTCTCGATGGACGCGGCGGCCAGCCCCGCGAAGGCTACCACGTAATCCAGGTCGTCGGGCGTGAAGCGATGCGCCGCCGAGACGTTGTCGACGTAGAGGACGCCCAACGTGCTGTCTTCCTTGCCCATCAGGGGAACGCAGATCGCCGAACGCACCTGTTGCATGAGGATGGACTGGCCGCCGAACCGCTGGTCTTCGCCTGCATTGTCCGACAGGATGGCCACCTTATCGGCGATCGCCGCCCGGGCGATCGATTGCGGAACCGTGCGCTGTTGCTCGGCGCCACGCTTGTCGCGCGCGATCTTCGTGACCAGTTGCCCGACGTCGTCCATGAGCTGAATGGCCACGCGGTCCACCGTGAGGATCTGGTACGCCTGTTCGACGATCTTGGCCAGGATCGCGTCGGTGTCCACTGCGCGGCCAAGCTCGGTCGCGACATTCAGGAGCGTTTCGAGCTTCTGCCGAACCTTCTCCTCGGCGTTCTGCATCGCCTCCTGTTCGCCGGACTTGATCGACGCGAACGCGCTGCCCGGCGTGTTGCGCATCGGCAGCTGCCGGACGATGGTCGCGCCGGCGGGCTTTTCGCCGATGGCCGGAGGCGGCGCGGCGTCCACTGACTGCAGCTTGAAGGCGACTTTCCCGAAGGTGATCGTGTCGCCGAGCGTGACCGTGCAGTTCTCGACGCGCGAACCGTTCAGGAAGGTACCGTTGCTCGATCCGAGGTCACGGACATCGACGGTCTTGTCGCCCGTGCTGATCTCCGCGTGACGGCGCGAGATGGTAGGATCGAAGACGGGGATGTCGCTCGTCGGCGCGCGGCCAACGACCTGGGTAACGCCGGTCTTGAGCTCGAACGACTGGTTGTCCGCGCTGGTGAGCTTGAAGCGCATGTGTGGGAGGAATATGAATGGCTGCGCGCCGTCTGCCTAGCGTCGCGCGCGAATCCGGCCGATCGCAGTCAGGATGGCGCCCGCCTTGCTCTCGGTTTCCTCCCATTCGCGGGCCGGAACGGAATCGTGCACGATGCCGGCCCCCGCCTGCACGGAAGCGACGCCGCCCGCGACCACGCAGGTGCGGATCGTGATCGCCAGGTCCATGCGGCCGCCGTCGGCAGCGATGTAACCAACCGTCCCCGCGTACGGGCCGCGCCGCTCCGGCTCCATCTCGTCGATGATCTCCATCGCACGCACCTTCGGCGCGCCTGTCATCGTGCCGGCGGGGAAGGTCGCGCGCAACGCGTCGACTGCGGTCACTTCCGGGCGCAATTCCCCCTCGACCTCGCTGACAAGATGCAGGACGTGGGAGTATCGCTCGACCACCATGAAATCCGTGACGCGAACGGTGCCGAAGCGCGCGACCCGGCCAACGTCGTTCCGGCCCAGGTCCACGAGCATCAGATGCTCGGCGCGTTCCTTTTCGTCCGCCAGCAGCTCATCGGCGAGTCGGGCGTCGTCGGCATCGTCCCGACCGCGCGGGCGCGTGCCGGCGATGGGACGCACGATGATCCTGCGCTGCTGGACACGCACGAGCAACTCCGGAGAGCTGCCCACCAACTCGACGCCATCCAGCTGCAGGTGGTACATGTACGGTGAGGGATTCACCATCCGAAGCGTTCGATACAGTTCGGTGGTGTCGAAGTCGTGGGGAATGGAGATGCGCCGCGCCAGCAGGACCTGGAAGGCGTCGCCGGCAACGATGTATTCCTGGATGCGCCGCACGTCGCGTTCGAATGCCTCCCGTTCGTAGTTCGAGGTGCCGGCCGCGCGAGACGCGGAGTCGGGGAGCGCCAGCGGTCGGAGCAGGGAGGGGGCGCGCAGGCGATCCGTCGCATCGTCCAGGTCCCGTTCCGCGGCTTGCCGGCAGCGCAGGATTTCGTCCGCGTCGGCATCGGCCGGCACCTCCATGGACGCGACCAGCACCGCGCGCGATCGAAGGTTGTCGATCACCACCAGCACCCGCGTCATGACGAAGAGCGCGTCGGGTGCTTCGATCCCTCGTGGAGGCGCATCCGGCAGGCGTTCGATGTGCCGGACGACGTCGTAGCCGAAGTATCCGACCGCGCCACCCCAGAACCCCCCGCAGCGGGCGGATAATGCAGCGTCGGGCGCCACCGGGTTGCGCGCCAATGTCTGCTCCAGGTCGAGCAGCGGGTCGTTCGGACGGCGTTCGCCGTGCCACCCTTGTTCCGCCGTCCATTCCTGGACGATGCCGTCGCGCAGGCGCCAGGCGCGCCGCGGCTCGGTGCCGAGGTAGGTGAAGCGCGACCAGTTTTCCCCGCCCGCCGGGGCAGACTCCAGCAGGAATGAGAATGGTCCGCGGCGAAGCTTCGCGAATGCCGACACCGGAGACTCGAGGTCGAACGCAATCTCGCGCCAAACCGGTATCAGCATGAATAAGTTGCGTGAATGCGTGCGTTCAGGATGTTCAGCATGTTGGTGGTGCTTGGATCCGCAAATGCGGGTGCGCAGGAATGGAATGAAGCGCGCACCCTGACCCTCGTCCGTCTCGCGACGGAGCGTCGGGCGCAGCAGCTCGCGGACAGCGGGCTCGTGGACTATCAAGCCATCGCGCACGGCTACGTCACCTTCCTCGCACAGCTCGGCGAGGGGTTCCGCGAACCGCCGAAGGTCGTGAAGGCTGACGAACTCGCGCTCCAAGTGTACTGGCGGACCCCGAACTTGAGCAAACAGCGTATCGTGGGTCGCCGGGACACGACGCTGCTGCCCACCGACATCCAGTATCACCGCGATCACCTGGGGATCATCCAGAACAACTTCCCGGCCATCATCCGGCTCGGCGATGGGGACGAGGTGCAGGACGTGCCGCATCCGCTCTCGCCACTCGGTATCACCGAATATGACTTTGCGCTGACCGACTCGCTTCGCATCACCATTCCCGGACGGGTCATCGGCGTCTACGAGGTGAAGATCCGCCCGCGCGATGACCGGGAACCGCGGGTCATCGGTGCCATCTACCTGGACCGCGACAACGCCCAGGTGGTCCGGATGGCGCTCAGCTTCACCAGGGCGGCATTCCTCGACAAGCAACTGGAAGATCTCTTTGTGGTTCTGGAGAATGGGCTCGTCGGGACGCGATTCTGGCTGCCTCGACGACAGGAAATCGAGATTCGGCGGACCGCGACATGGCTGGACTATCCCGCCCGCGGGATCATCCGGGGGCGCTGGGAAATCGGCGATTACGAGCTGAATCAGGGAATCCCACTCGCGACCTTTGCGGGGTCGGAGATCGTCAATGCGCCGGAGGCCGTGCGCAGGATGCACACATGGCCGTCGGCCAACATCCTCGATTCATTGCCGCCGGACATCCGATCAACAACAACGGCGGAGGAAGTTCGTCGCGTCCAGGCCGAAGTCCGGGCACTCGTCCGGGAACAGGCGCTGCGGCGCGCGCGTGGTTCGGTGCTCGCGGCTCGCGGCGTCAGCGATTTTGTGCGCTTCAATCGGGTCGAGGGAGTGGCGTTTGGCGCCGGGCTCTCGTGGCAACTCGGACGCGGTTTCGGTGTCAGCGCCCGCGCACGACATGGATTGGCTGATGAGCGAACCAAGACACGGTTCGAGCTCACCTGGCAGAACGCAGCCGGCGTCGAGGCGCGTGCACACTACGCCAATTCGCTCACCGACGCCGGCGACCTTGCGGAGCGATCGCTGCTGGTCAACAGCCTTGCCGCTCAGGAAACCGGTAGCGACTACACCGATCCCTACGGGCTCGAGTCCATCGGAGGCGGGGGGTCGCTGACCTTCGGATCCAGCCGGCTTTCGCTGGATGTCGCCAGGGAGCGCCACCGCGCTGTAAACGTCAACGCGCAGGCGGCATCCGGGACGTTCGAGGCGACGATCCCCGCGGCGCCGCTCGCACTGTGGCGCGGCGCGCTGCGACTCGATCGGCCGACGTCCCTCGGACGGTTCGGACTGGAATTCCGCGGCAACGGTGAATTGCGCGTGAGCGCTGCCGACGGCCGTGCCTTGCCGGTGTGCGCAGGCCCGTGCACCGCCACCACCGTGACCCGCGGTTCGTTTACTCTGGAAGTCGAACGCCCCACGCGTGACATGCGTTTCGTTTCACGGACCTTCGGCGCGGCAGCCGTGGCCACGGGAAACCTGATCGCGCAGGAACTCGTGTTCCTTGGCGGCCCGGTAAGCGCACCGGGCTACTCCTACCATTCACTCGTGAGCGACCGGGCTGCATCGCAGCACATCGAGTGGCACATTCCGGTTCCATTCCCAGCGATCGCGATCGGCCGGTTCGGGAAGGCGCCGGCGCGGGCGATGCTGGTGCCCCACGGCACCCTCGTCTGGCTGCACCAGCCCGACATCGAGGTCGGCATTCTGCGCAGTGGCGGGAGCGTTCCGTCGCCGGATCCACTGCGCCCGCGGGAAACGGGTCTCTATCCGTCGATCGGTACCAGCATGATCGTCGCCTTCGATCTCCTGCGATTCGACGTGTCGCGGGGACTGCGTGACGGACGCTGGGTGTTTTCGCTGGACCTTGTTCGCCCCTTCTGGAGCATCATGTAACGCGCCGTGCCTCGGCGCGCGAAAATGGTGATGCGCCGCGCCGGAGCCATGTGAATATGCGGCCATGGTGGATTCTGCATGGTCGAGCGAGATGTGGCTCCGGCCGCTGCTCACAAACGTGCTGGGGCAGGAACCCATTGCGTCACTCGCCGCCGACGGCCGGCCATTGTGGGAATCGGTCGTCGCGTCGGGGCTGCTGACGGATGACCGCGTGCTGGGGCTGGCGGCGGATCACCTGCGTGTCGGCGTCGCGGACTTCAGTGACAGCACGCCGCACGCGCGCACGTTGCTTCCCGAGCGGTGGGCGAGACGGTACCGCGTCCTGCCGCTACGCGCCGCTGGTGGCGCCATCGAGGTCGCCACGGCGGATCCACTGAACCTGGATTGCGAACGTGCGTTGTCCTTCGCGACCGGAAAGCCGGTGCGCCTGTCGCTGGCGAGTCCCTTCGCGCTCGCGCGTGCGCTCGACGCTGCCTACCGGGACGAGCCAGCCCCCGCGGTCCGTCTCGACGTCCAGCACCTCGGCATCGACATCGAGGTGGCGCCATCGGGACCGGACGACGGTGAAGACACTGCAACCATCGCGCGCCTCGTGGACGACGTCCTGGGGGAGGGGATCGCGGCGCGCGCGAGCGACATTCACATCGAGCCCGAAGAACGCGGCATCGTCGTCCGGCATCGCATCGACGGTGTGCTCCGTCCCGTTCGCACGTTGCCGCGCAGCGCGGCGCAGGCGCTGGTGTCGCGCCTGAAGATTCTCTGCGGATTGGACATTGCGGATCGCCTGCGCCCGCAGGATGGACGCGCCCGCGTCGCGCTCAACGGCGTCGCCGTGGATCTTCGTGTCTCGACACTGCCCGCATCGCATGGAGAGAAGGTGGCCATTCGCGTCCTCGACGCCCGGGGCGCAGTGCTGTCGCTCGATGCCATGGGCTTCGGCGATGAGGAGCTCTCCCGCATCGAGGAGCTCATCGAATCGCGTGAAGGGCTCATCCTCGTTACGGGCCCGACGGGCTCGGGAAAAACCACGACACTGTACGCGGCACTGCGACGCCTGCAGCAGCGGGGGCTGAATATCGTCACCGTCGAGGATCCGATCGAATACCGCCTTCCCGGCATCGTGCAGGTCCAGGTGAATGAACGTGCCGGGTTGACCTTTGCCTCTGCTCTGCGGTCCATCATGCGTCAGGATCCGGATGTCCTTCTCATCGGAGAGATCCGGGATCGCGAGACCGCGGAGATCGCCATTCAGGCGTCGCTGACAGGGCATCTCGTGTTCTCGACGCTGCATACGAACGATGCCGCAAGCGCCGTGACACGGCTGGTGGACATCGGCGTCGCGCCGTACAAGATCGCGACAGCACTCAAGGGGGTACTTGCGCAGCGCCTCGTCCGGCGCTTGTGCATATGCGGCAGCGCGTCGGACAAGCGCATGGTTGCGGAGCCGCCGGCTGTGCCGTGCGCGGAATGTGGCGGCGAAGGATTCCGGGGCCGGTTAGCCATCGTGGAGATCCTCCGTGGGTCGCCGGAATTCGAACGTGCTGTCGCAGAGGGGCATGGGGCGGATCGTCTCGCGCAAACGGCGCGCGAGCACGGGATGCGGTCGCTGTGGGAGTCCGGCATGCTCCACGTCGTCGCCGAACGAACGTCGCGTGCGGAGCTGCTGCGCGTCGCGTCTCCCACCGCACGGGTGGACGGGAGCGGCGGGGCACGGTATCTACCGTCGACCCCAACCAGCGCTGCGCACATGGACGACGGGATTCCGGTGAAAGTCGCCACGGTGGACGTGTACGTCATCCGTCCGCTGCCGGATGGGTGGCGCATCCTGGTCATGCAACGCGGAGCGGCCACCCGTTGCCCGGGGTCCTGGGAGACCGTTCATGGACGCATCGAACGTGGCGAACGTCCGGAAGACGCGGCGCTCCGCGAGGTGCGCGAAGAGGCGGGCCAACAACCATCCCGCCTGTACACGATCACGGTACAGCCTTTCTACCTCCCGGCCGCCGGGATCGTAACCGCGGCCGTGGTGTTCGCCGCCTTCGTGGCGGACGATGCGGTCGTGCTCAGCGACGAGCACGTTGCATACGATTGGCTCGCGCTCGACGACGCGGAGCGCCGGTTCACCTGGCCACGATCGCGCGTTGCGCTGCGCGAGATACACACCCTGCTGTCCACCGGAAGTGCCGGACCGGTCGAGGACGTGCTGCGCGTGAAGTAACTATCCGCCGCGTCGGTCGCGAGCGGTCTTCAGGGTGTGCTCCTGAAGCTCCGGCGCGTTCGGCTTGACCCGTACGCTCTTGGCCGGAATGCCTACGTACACGTGGTACGGCCGCACATCCTTCGTGGCCAGTGCCATCGCACCGACCATTCCGTTCTCCGCGACATGTACGCCGGCGAGCACGGTCGCATGATAGGTGATCCGGACATCCTGCTCGATGACCGTGCGCGCGTTTGTGACGTCGCGTTGCTCCACGATGGAATGCGTGTGGCTGTAGATGTTGGCGTAGTCCGAGATCGAGACGCGGTCTCCCAGCGTGATCCCACCGCGATCGTCGAGAAGCACGTGACGGTGCACCACCACGTTGTCACCGACTTCCATGTTGTACCCGAACGAAAATTCGGTCTGCTGGAAGCATTTGAAGTTCTCGCCACAGCGCGCGAAGATGTGTTGCGCCAGGA
This sequence comes from Gemmatimonadaceae bacterium, assembly GCA_035626995.1. GTDB lineage: Bacteria > Gemmatimonadota > Gemmatimonadetes > Gemmatimonadales > Gemmatimonadaceae > DASPMP01. The sequence goes on along the minus strand of DASPMP010000060.1, from coordinate 2,205 downwards.
GGCGGCGCAGTAACACTCCCAGCCATACGTTCTGGCCTCCGGCCCCCGTGCGATCGAACGAATACCACAGCCAGAGCAATGGCTTCACCGCCTGGAAGCGAGCATCGTCGCACTCGGCGTAATACTCGGGCTCGAGGGTGATGTTGCGCGGATCGGTGGACGCAAGCGCGAGCCGCGTCGCGACGGGAATGGTCGAGTCGTTGACCGCCGTTTCCCAGTTCGCCGAGTACTGAGGGAATGTCAGTTCCGTCAGTGCCCTACGACACAGCAGCGAGCGATCGCAGGCAGGATCGGCCAGGCTGGCAGTGAGTTGCTCGAGCCAGTCCCGGGCATGTCCGGTGACCGGTGGCTCAGCGATCTTTCTCAGCGGGAGCATTGCCATGCTGGAAAGCTGCTAGGACCCTACTAGCGCCACAATTGCCTCCGCGAGCTCGTCCCTGCCTGTACCATCGATCGCGCTGAACGGAATGATCTGGTCCAGCTCCACGCCGGCTTCGAGTGCGAGCGATTGGATGCGCGGCCCCTGCTCCGATCGCTTCAACTTGTCGATTTTTGTTGCCACCACGATGGTCGGCGTGCCCAGGTGCGCCAGGAACTCCAGCATCAAAAGATCGTCTTCCGTCGGTTTGTGCCGGATGTCGAGAAGCTGGACGACCCCTTTCAGCATCGGGCTGCGTTCGAGATACCCCTCGATAAGGGGACGCCATTCTGCCTTCTTCTCCTTCGAGATCCGCGCGTATCCGTAGCCGGGAAGGTCCGCGAGTATGAACGCGTTGTTCACGGAGAAGAAGTTGATTTCCCGCGTACGGCCAGGCGTGTTGCTCACCCGGGCAAATTTCTTCCGGCGTAACAACTTGTTGATCAGGGAAGATTTGCCAACGTTCGAACGGCCCGCGAATGCGACCTCCGGCAGCGATGGCTCGGGCCGCCATCCGCCATCGCTTGCCATCCCTCCTAGAAAGTCGAGACTTCGAATGACGAGCGGGTCCCGCGGTGTTTCGGACACGCTGCTTATTGCGCGAGTGCGGCGGCGGTGGGGGCGTCCCCGGCGTACGGGTGCGTTCCGCGCGGCGTCGCCAGTGCGATGGTCAGCACCTCGTCCATCGACTTTACCGGGTGAAACACCAGTCCGTCACGGACCTCAGGGGGCAGTTCTGGCAGGTCGCGGGCATTCTGCCACGGGATGATGACCTGGCGGATTCCCGTGCGGAACGCGGCCACCGCTTTTTCCTTGAGGCCACCGATGGGTAGCACGCGTCCCCGCAACGTGATTTCTCCAGTCATCGCGACGTCCCCGCGGAGCGCCACGCCAGTGAGTGCGCTCACAATCGCCGAGGCGATCGCGATGCCCGCGGATGGTCCATCCTTGGGCGTCGCGCCCGTCGGGATGTGGACGTGGAGGTCCCGCGTCCGGTGGAAATCCCGCTCGAGGTGCAGCGCGTCCGCGCGGGCTCGCGCATAGCTCAATGCCGCACTCGCGGACTCCTTCATTACGTCGCCCAGGGTTCCGGTCAGCTGCAGTCGCCCACGCCCCGGAACCGTGCTGACCTCGATTTCCAGGACTTCGCCCCCGGCGCTGGTGTAGGCGAGACCATTGGCGACGCCGACACGATCCTCCAGCGCGAGGTCTGCGGGATCGTACGGCGCGGTGCCGAGCAGGTCGTTGAGGTCCGCTGCACGCACAACGTCGGCGGCGAGCGAACGCTCTACGCGACGCCGCGCAAGCTTCCGTGCAACGCGCGAGATCCGGCGCTCGAGGTCGCGCACACCCGCCTCGCGCGTGTACCCGTGGATGATTGCCGGGAGCGCATCCGCCTGCCACGTGACGCTTTCGGGGGGGATGCCATGCGCGCGCAACTGGCGCGGGATCAGGAACTGCCGGGCGATCGCGAATTTCTCCTGGTCCAGATACCCTGAGAGCCGGATGATCTCGAGGCGATCCCGCAGCGGTTCCGGGATCTGCGGCAGGTAGTTCGCCGTGGTGACGAACAACACCTGGGAGAGATCGTAGTCGAGCTCCAGGTAGTGATCGTTGAAGGCGTGATGCTGTTCGGGATCGAGTACCTCGAGCAGTGCGCTTGCGGGATCGCCGCGATGGTCGTGTCCCATCTTGTCGATCTCGTCGAGCAGCATGACGGGATTCACGACTTCGGCGCGACGCATGGCCTGCATGACCCTGCCGGGCATCGAGCCGATGTACGTGCG
>DASPMP010000059.1:0-5880 GCA_035626995.1 Gemmatimonadaceae bacterium | reverse complement strand
ATAGCCGGCGTTCTCGTCGTGACTCGGCTGCACCAGCGGGACGCGATCGCCCAGACCCAGGCCATAGCCCTCGAGCCCGACCATCTTGCGCGGGTTGTTCGTGATCGGACGGATTGAGGTAAGGCCGAGGTCGAGCAGGATCTGCGCACCGATGCCGTAGTTGCGGAGGTCCGGCTTGAAGCCGAGTCGTTCGTTGGCCTCGACCGTGTCCGCGCCTTTGTCCTGCAGCTCGTACGCCTTCAGCTTGTTCAGCAGGCCGATGCCGCGTCCTTCCTGGTCGAGGTAGACGATGACGCCGCGCCCTTCCGCCTGGATCATCTGCATGGCGGTGTCGAGCTGCCAGCCGCAGTCGCAGCGCAGGGAGTGGAAAACGTCGCCGGTCAGGCACTTCGAGTGCATGCGGATGAGCGTATTCTCACCATCGCCGATCTCGCCATACACGAGCGCGACATGCTCCGCGTCGTCGACGTCGTTCCGGTACCCGACGATGCGCCAGGTGCCATGCTCCGTGGGGAGACGCGCCTCGGCGATCCGGTGGACGAGTCGCTCGTAGCGCAGGCGGTGCGCCACGAGCTGCGCGACGGTGATGAACGTCAAGCCATGCTCGGCGGCGAATGTCTCGAGCTGGGGACGACGCGCGGACGTGCCGTCCTCGTTCAGGATCTCGCAGATCACGCCAGAGGGATGCAGGCCGGCGAGTCGCGCCAGATCGACCGCCGCCTCAGTGTGACCGACGCGCTGGAGCACGCCACCTTCGCGCGAGCGCAGCGGGAAGACATGCCCCCCATGGCGCAGGTCCCCGGGCACCGTGGCGGGATCGACTGCCACGTGGATCGTCGTCGCGCGGTCGTGGGCGCTGATGCCGGTGGTGACCCCGAACCGCGGCGACGCATCGATGCTCACGGTGTACGCCGTCCGGTAGTCGTCGACGTTCGTCTCACTCATCGGCGCGAGCCCGAGCTGGTCGACGCGTTCACCGGTGAGCGCGACGCAGATCAGCCCCCCGGCTTTCCGGATCATGAAATTGACCATCTCCGGGGTGACCAGCTGCGCAGCGCAGATCAGATCGCCCTCGTTTTCACGATCCTCGTCGTCCGCGACAATGACGAACTTGCCGGCGCGGATGTCGAAGACTGCCTGGTCAACGGTGTTGAAAGTCATAAACGGCTTGTCGGCTTGTCGGCTTGTCGGCTTGTCGGCTTGTCGGCTTGTCGGCTTGTCGGCTTGTCGGCCAAACGGCCAAGCTGTCAAGCTGACAAGCGGTCACATTCTCGTTCCTTCCAGCAGGCGGCGAACGTGCTTCGCGATCACATCCGCCTCCACATGCACCCGATCCCCTGCTTTCAGCGCTCCCAAGGTCGTGTGCCGCAGGGTGTGTTCGATGATCGAGAGCTGCACCGCGTCCGGCCCCGGAAGTCCAATGATTGTAAGACTTACGCCATCTACAGTGATGGAACCGCGAGCCACCATAAGCTCGGAGAGCCCGGGCGGCAGGGCAAGGTCGAGTCGCAGTGAATCCCCGTCTCGCTCGGCGCGCGTAACTCTCGCGACACCATCGACATGCCCCTGCACGATGTGCCCGCCAAACCGGTCGCTCGGACGCATCGCGCGCTCGAGGTTTACACGCTGCCCGGCTGCCCAGGACCCGATCGCGGTGACGTCGAGCGTGCTGTTCACCGCCGCGGCCGTGAAGACCCCTGTCCCAGGCTCCCGCACCGTGAGACAGGCGCCATTCACCGCGATGCTCTCGCCGGCGCGCAGGTCGTTGTACCGGCACGCAATACGAAGCTCGCGTCCCGCATCAGAGCTCGCGACGCGTTCAATGGTGCCGACGTCGTCTACGAGCCCTGTAAACATTACCGCTCCGAAACTGCGTATATGGTCATGATGTCCGCGCCAAACTGCCGGCGATCGAGCACGCGATACCGTTCCAGCTCGGCCAGCGATGCTGCCGTGGCACCGTCGAACGCGTGCAGCCCCCGCGGGCCCAGCAGCACCGGCGCCTGAAAGATAATCAGCCGGTGCGCGAGCCCGGCCTCCAGCACCGCGGTCGCGATGCGCGCGCCCCCCTCCACCAGCAATGATCGGATGCCATGGCTGCGCAGCGCGCGAAATGCGCCCGGGAGGTCGCTCGCTGTGATCAGCTCGACGCCACGGTCCCGCAGCGGTGGCGCGCGCTTCGAGGACGCGGTGCGGGTCACGATGATGGTTGGCGTCTCCGCCGCGGTGCGCACGACGATGGCGTCGAGCGGCGTGCGCAGGCTGCGATCAAAGATGACGCGCCTGAGGGGAACCCTCGGCGTTCGTACACCGCGCACGGTCAGCATGGGGTCGTCGGCGAGTATGGTCCCGACGCCCACCGCGATCGCGTCATGACCGGCGCGCAGACGATGCACCTCCGCACGAGATTCCTCGCCGGTGAGGTGCGTGGTGCTCCCCCGCGCGTCGGAAATGGCTGCCTCGGCGGAAACCGCAAGCTTGAGGGTCGTCCACGGCGTATCGTGCGCCGCCGCATGAAAGAATGACGCGTTGAGCTCCTCCGCCCCTTCCCGCAGGACGCCCGTCTCCACGGCGACTCCTGCCTCGCGCAACAGCGCGGCGCCCCCGCCGGCATTCGATGTCGGATCCATGCTGGCGATGACGACCCGCGCGACGCCGGCGGCGAGGATCGCGTCCGTGCATGGGGGCGTCTTCCCCACATGGCGGCAGGGCTCGAGGGTGACATACAGCGTGGCGCCCCGTGCGCGGTCGCCCGCCGCGCGCAGTGCGTTCACCTCTGCGTGCGCGTCTCCATATCGTTCGTGAAACCCTTCGCCGACCACCGCACCGTCGCGAACGACGACGGCGCCGACCATCGGGTTCGGCGCCGTCTCTCCCCATCCTTCGTGAGCGAGGGCCAGCGCACGACGCATGAAGGTTTCTTCATGCGCCGAGCGCGTCAGGTCAGGCATTACAGTCCAATCCGGACTCCGACCGAGCCGTACATCCGCGACTTGTCCGCGGGCGTGTCGTACGTGTTGTAGGTCGTGATGTCGCCACCGGAGACCATGCCGATGCTGCCGATGATCTTGAGCAGCATGAGGTTCATGGAGACTTCGCCGAAGTAGTTCGTGCGCGTCACCTTGGAATCCAGCGCTACGGGTCCGACGGCCACCGAGTTCTGCGTCGCGGTGACTGACGTGGACGCCTTGTACGTGTCCTGGCCAACGCCCGCGGAGATGCCGAACAACAGGAGGCTCTTGCTCGCCGTGAGGCGCCAGGCGTTCGACTGCAGGTCGAGGTCCTGGACGCTCAGCGTCGCGCTGCCCTGCATGGTGCTCAGCGTCGTGATCGGGAACTTGCGGACCATGTAGCTGACGCCGACGCCCGGCACGATCAACGATTCCTGGAGCAGCCCTACGCGCAGGCCGTAGCCGAACTCGAATGACTTGTCGGGGGTGATGGTGACCTCGTCGCCCTCATACTCCGGCACGTACGCCGCACTGAGGAGCAGGTCCACCCCACCGACGTTGGACAACGCCAGCGGGAGCCCCTTGAACACGCCCAGCGCCAGGTCGACGGCCGGGAGCGGGACATACATGCTCTCCGTCGTCATTTCACGCGCGGCCGGTGTGGGATCGCCGGGGAGACCGATGGTGGGATCGAAATTCGGGACGCTGCCGAAGACCGCGTTGGCGCGCACGCCGATGGAGAAGCGGGGGATGAAGCCGAAGCGCGGGCCACCCATCGAGCCGCCCTGACCCATCGTGGTGTTGCCACCGGTCATGGCGGTGCCGAGCTGCGGCGCCATGTAGTGGAAGAAATCCACCGCCTGCTGGCAGGCGTCGCCCGCGACGCCGGTGCACGAGGGGTGGGCCGCTCGGCCGCCGGTCTGCGCCTGGGCCGAGCCCATCGCGCCGAACGACAGCAGAGTAACAACGGCGATTGAACGGAATCGCATTGCATGCTCTCCTAGTCGAGTAAGACCTGTCCGCTGCCGCGGGTCACGCGGCCCAGCGTCCAGGCGGTAATGCCCGCGTCGCGCGCGCTGTCCATGACAGCATTCGCATTCGCGGAATTCGTGATCACCACCATTCCTACACCCATGTTGAACGCCCGATACATCTCGTCCCGGGGGACGCCACCGGCCCGTTCCAGTTGGGTAAACACGTTCGGAATGTTCCAGCTGTTCGTATCGACAACGGCATCGAGCGTCGGCGGCAACGCGCGATTGAGATTGCCCGGCAGGCCGCCTCCCGTGATGTGCGCCATCGCATGCACGAGCGGGAGGACGGGGACCATCGCCTTCAGGTAGGACGTATGCACCCGCAACAGCACGTCGGCCACCGATGCATCCTCCCCCGGAAACTCGTCCCGGACGCCGAGGCGCATGCGATCGCTGACGATACGTCGCGCGAGAGAATAGCCGTTGGTGTGCAACCCACTGCTCCCGAGCGCGATCAGATGATCGCCATCTTCAACTCGCTCGGGCCCGAGCACCGCGTCTTCCTCTACATAACCGACGATGAACCCTGCCAGGTCGTAATCCGGGGGGGTATACACCCCGGGGAGTTCCGCGGTTTCTCCACCGGAGAGTGTCGCGCCGTTCTCACGACACCCCCGGGTGATGCCCGTCACAATCTCCTCGAGGACCTGCGGGACGAGCTTCCCGAAGGCGACGTAGTCGAGAAAGAACAGCGGTGTCGCGCCCTGCACCAGGATGTCGTTGACGCAGTGGTTCACGAGGTCGTGGCCGACCGTGTCGTTGCGACCGGCCTCGATGGCGACCTTCAGCTTCGTCCCAACGCCGTCTGCGCTGGAGACGAGAATGGGACGCCTGGCAGACGGCGGTACCCGGAACATTCCGCCGAAGCCGCCGAACTTCCCGACGGCGCCGCCGGTGTAGGTGGACTCGACCAGCTTGCTGATGCGGTGCTTGGCGTCGTCCGCCGCGGCGATGTCGACGCCGGACGCAGCATAGTCCAGCGCTTTCCCCTTCTTTGCCCGGGCTGCTGGCGGCAGTCCGGCGACCTCGGATGGTGGGATCTTCGGCGCGCGCAGGTTCCTGCGTCGACCGCGTCCCGACCCGCCGGACTTCACAGCTCCTCCTCGAACGCCACGAGCTTACGGAAATCGGCCACCCGATCCGCAAGCTGCGTCGGCGTGATCTCCAGGAGGCGCTCGATCGAAAATTTCTCCACCGCGAAGGATCCCATCGCCGACCCGTAGATCACCGCGCGACGGAGGCTGGCGGGCGAAATGTCACCGGAACGCGCGAGATAGCCCATGAATCCGCCAGCGAACGAATCTCCTGCGCCCGTGGGGTCGAACACGTCCTCGAGCGGATATGCCGGCGCGAAAAATACGGTGTCCTTCGTGAACATGAACGCGCCATGTTCGCCCTTCTTGATGATCACGAGCGTCGGCCCCTTGCTCATGATCCACTTGGCGGCCTTCACGAGGTTGTTCTGCTCCGTGAGCTGCCGCGCCTCGCCGTCGTTGAGGGTGATGCAGTCGACGCGCTCGAGGAGCGTGAGCAGATCGGGGCGCCGGCTCTCGATCCAGAAGTTCATGGTGTCACACGCGACGAGCTTCGGCTTCTCCACCTGCGTGAGCACGTCGAGCTGCAGGCGCGGATCGATGTTTCCGAGGAAGACGAAAGGCGCTTTCCGGAACTGTGCCGGGATCTTCGGACTGAAATTCGAGAAGACGCCGAGATGCGTTTCGAGTGTCTCCGCCGAATTGAGGTCGTGCCGATACCGGCCGCGCCACCGGAACGACCGCCCCTCCGCCTTCTCCAGCCCGGACAGATCGACGCCGCGTTTGGTCAGGGGCGCGAGCTTGTCCATCGGATAGTCGTCGCCGACGACGCCAACCAACTGCACCGGCGTGAGGTTCGAC
>DASPMP010000058.1:0-14174 GCA_035626995.1 Gemmatimonadaceae bacterium | reverse complement strand
ACTCATCGACCGGTTCGGAATCGCGGCCGCAGGTGCGCGAGTGCCCGCAGCGACGCTCTCTGGTGGCAACCAGCAACGTCTTGTGGTTGCGCGCGAGCTCGAACAGCCGGTGGATCTTGTTATCGCCGACAATCCGACCCGCGGCCTGGATCTGCGCGCGGTGGCATTCGTACACGAGCAGCTGCGTCGCGCCGCCGCCGAAGGCGCGGCCGTGGTCGTGCATTCGAGCGATATCGACGAACTGTTCACGCTCGCGTCCCGCATGGTCGTCGTTTTTCACGGAAGCATTCATGAGGTCCCCCTCGAGCGCGATGCCGTGGCGCGCGCGATGATCGGTGCATGACGGCGCTTCTGGCACTGCCTGACATCGCGCAGGTTGCGGAGGCGTTTCTTCGCGGATCCATCGGAAGCGCAAACGCATTCTTCTCGGCAACACTGGTTCGCGCGATACCGCTGACGCTTGTCGGAGTTGCCGTGGCCATCGCGTTTCGCGCTGGCGTCTTCAACATCGGCGCGGAGGGTCAGTTGCTGCTCGGAGCGGTCGCCGCGACGATAGTCGGACTGTACGTCGACGTCGGCATCGCGGCGATACCTCTCGCGATGATCGCGGCGGCAATCGCCGGGGGGGGCTGGGCGGCGATCGCAGCGATTCTTCGCGCTCGGTTCGGCGTGCTGGAAGTCATCAGCACCATCATGCTGAACTTCGTTGCGGGCAACCTTGTTTCGTATCTCGTCCGCGGTCCGCTCCAAGAGCCGACGCGCGTGTACCCGCAAACGGAGCCGGTGCTCACGGCCGCGCAGCTCCCCCAGCTTTGGGGCGGCACACGATTGCACGCCGGCATCTTCCTCGCTGTTGGCGCGTGTGTCGCCGCGTGGTGGATCCTGGGGAGAACCGCCGGAGGCTTTCGCATTTGCGCGGTGGGGGCGTCGGCGACGGTGTCTGTTGTCACGGGGCGAATCGACGCGACGCGGGTCACCACCGGGGTCTTTGTTGCGAGCGGCGCGATCGCCGGAATCGCTGGGGGTGTCGAGATCACCGGCGTCACGTATGCGCTGTACGAGAATCTTTCGCCCGGCTTCGGCTTCTCGGCCATCGCCGTGGCGATTCTCGCGCGCCTGCATCCGCTGTGGATTCCGCTGTCCGCGCTGTTGTTCGCGATTCTCGAAGCTGGTGCACTCGGGATGCAGCGCGATGCCGGAGTTCCGTCCGTGGTGGCGCTGGCCCTCGAGGGCCTTGTCATTCTGGCCGTGGTCGCTGCGAGTGGCATTCGGTCGCCGGGTCTGTGGAGCGGAGTCGCCCGCTCCGCGCCGGCCCTGGAGAAGGCATGAACGACATCACGCCTTTCCTCGAGGCCGCGATCCGCACCGCGACACCACTGTTGATCGCGGCCGTCGGCGAAGCGCTGGCCGAGCGCGCGGGGGTGATCAATATCGGCCTGGAAGGTTGCCTGGTCGCTGGTGCGTTCGCGGCGTTTCTGTTTGGCAGCGTTGGGGCCTGGGCCGGTTACGGCTCCTCGATTCTTGCCGGCACTCTGCTGGGCGTCGTGCTCGTGATCTTCTCTGTCATCCTGCGCCGCGATCAGATCATCGTCGGCACGGCGATCACGATGCTGGGGCTGGGCGTAACGGGGGCGCTCTTCCGGGCACGCGCAGGTGGCGCGACTCCACTGGTTGAAACCGACGCCATCGTGGCCATCCCCTGGCTCGCTGACATTCCAGTGATCGGTTCAACGCTTTTCGCGCAGCCAGCGATCGCGTACGTCGCAATCTTGATGGTGCCGGCAGCATGGTGGCTCCTGTATCGCTCTCACGCAGGACTCGCGATTCGCGCGATCGGGGACGCGCCGGAGGCGGCCGTGGCGGCCGGTGTTCGCGTTCGCGTCGTTCAGTCGATGGCGGTCCTGACCGGTGCGGCGCTTGGTGGATTGGCGGGCGGTGCGCTGGTGCTCGCGCAAGCCGGTACGTTCGCAGAAGGTATGTCAGCCGGGCGCGGTTTTCTCGCGATCGCAATCGTGGCGCTCGGTCGATGGCGGCCGGCCGGCGTGCTGGTGGCGAGCGTCGTGTTTGGCGCCGCGATGGCGTTGCAATTCGTTGTGCAGTCGCTGGGCTGGCAGCTGCGTTACGAGCTCGTGCTGATGATTCCGTACGTCCTGACCCTGGCAGCGCTCGGTGCTTTCGGAAGAGGCGCTGCGCCGATCATGCTTGGGCGCAGCGACGCGCCCCACTAATTCAGCACGACAGCACGCGATGCCAGCGTGATCGCCAGGTGCCCGATGGTGAACGCTCCAGGACTTCGTAGACACTCTGGGTGTCCCTGTGGCGCGCGATGACAAGCAGGGTGGTTTGGCGTCCACGAACGGCAGACAACAGTTCGTACTGCTCGACGGTCTCTTCCGAGCCTTCGGATCGCTGATGATACATCAGCGTCCATTCCGGCACTGTGGTTCCGCCGCTCTCGCGTTCCGCGATGAGGAAGGTGTGTTCTTCCAGTGGCGCCGATTCCTGCGGCAATCGTCGGACCAGGTGCGTGGCAATGGTAGAGCGTTTGCCATCCTCGAATTGCCGCGCGCCAATCACGACGAACGGCAGTGCCTTGAACCGTGACGCCGGGTCCATCGCGATGCTCGACGCGAGGCGCGCCAGCGCCACCGACAGGCGGAGGGAGTCCCGGGATGGAAGACCGGACAGTGAATCCGTACGCAGCGGGCTGACACGCTTGCCGAGCAGTCCGATAGACCATTGTCCGGGATTGCCTTCCCCAAATCGCACCGTTGGCGCTTCCCCACAGATCTGGGAGTCAGACACGGCGAGGGCGGCCCGCGTAAACGACGAATCGCCATTTGTGCCAAGCAGTGTCAGCGCGCTGGATGACAGCAGGCCAACTGTCGGCGCATCCGGAAAGATCACCATGCCCGTTCCTTCGGTATCCACAGGAACCACGAGCACCTGTCCCAGTTCATCCACCCAATCCACCGCCGGGGATGACGCCATGGTCGCGGTATCCGCCGGTGGAGGTACCGAGTCAGGGCGCGGAGTGGAATCGGGCGCACTGCAGGCCAGCGGAAGGGCCACGCCGGCGAGGAGGAGGCGCCGGCCGAGGATTGTCATGCCGCCAACTTTGCGCGGGTTTCTCACCCCGTCAATCCTGCGGTGAGCTCGCGCTGGCGGCGCGCGGCAAACGCTCGCCCTTCTGCCACATTGACACGCGACAACAGCACCGCGCCAACCGCAAAGAAGACGATGACCGATAGAATGGCGGATCGGCTGGAGCCGGTCATGGTGATTGCCAGGTCGAACAGCAATGGACCCACGACGCCGGCAAACTTCTCGAAGACGCTATAGAACCCGAAGAATTCCGCGCTCTTGTGCGCCGGTATCATGCTCGCAAAGAGGGAGCGGCTGAGTGCCTGCGTGCCCCCCTGCACCATCCCGACGAGGAACGCGAGAATGAAGAAATGGGTCGCGGTGCGCATGTTGTAGCCGAGAATACTGATCGCGGCATACACGAGTAGGCCGATGAAGATGGCCGGCTTTGCGCCAATCCTTCCGGCCAACCTGCCGAACACGAAGGCGAACGGAACACCGACGAACTGCACCATCACTACCGCGGCGATGAGTGCACCACGGTCGATCCCGATTTCCGTCCCGAAGGCCGTGGCCATCTTGATGATGGTCTGGATGCCATCATTGTAGATGAGGAACGCCATGAGCATCAGGAACGCCTGACGATAGCCGCGTAGCGCCCCGAGCGTTTCCCGCAGTCGCCGGAACGCGACGACCAGGGCGTTCTCACCGGGAGTTTCGTCGGTCTCCAGGAGTCGCGGGGGCTCTGGCACCCGACGGAACAGCGGAATCGCGAAGAGCACCCACCACACGGATACCGACACGAACGAAAGCCGCGCGGCGAGGTCCGCGGACGATAGTCCGAACCACTCCGGTCGCTGGATCCATGCGAGATTCAGCGCGACAAGCAGGCCACCGCCGAAATACCCCAAGCCGTAGCCGGCCGTGGAAACGCGGTCCATTTCCTCCGGCCGTGCGATGTGCGGAAGCAGGGCTTCATAGAACACGACACATCCAGTGCCACCGATCATTGCCACGACATACAGCGTCATGGCGCGTCCGATCTCGCCGTCGCTGATCGTGAACATTCCGGCGCAGCCGAGCGCGCCGATAAGCGTGAAGAGTGCGAGGAACTTCTTCTTGGTCGCTCCATAGTCGGCGATGGCGCCGAGAATGGGTGACACAATCGCGACGATAATCATCGCGATGACATTCGCCCGGGCCAGTTGCTGCGTCGCGGCGGAGGGCTCGTAATTCGACGCAGCGACGGTGACGAAGTAAATGGGAAACACGGCAGTCTGCACGACCGTCTGCAGTCCGGACAGCGCCCAGTCGTACGTTGCCCACGCCCGCAGTTCCGGCCGGTGCAGCCCCAGTTTTTCGAGCACGCGGTCGCTTGTCAGCGCGGCGGAAGAAACGGTCCGCCGAGATCCCAGTGCCATGCCTCGCGGACGACGCCCGTTCGCGGATCCTTGAGGGGCTTGTACTGGATGCGTTCAGCCGCGAGTCCGACTCGACTACCGTACGCGAGCAATTTTTCCTTGTCGGTGGATACGAGGTGCGCCATCGGGCGTCCCTTCCAGACATGTCGATGGAGCCACAGTCCACCATCCATGGCGTGAATCATCCCTTCCCTGCGGCTTTCGAACTCGCGATACGGCTGGTCGGTCATCGGTGCTCGGAGGATGCGGCTCAATTCAGCTTGGTGTCCAGCCAATTCGGCCCGATCCCGATATCCACGATAAGCGGGACCGCGAGGGTCGCCGCCCCTTCCATCTCGGACCGCACCAGCTCGCCGAGTGCGTCGAGCTCGCGCTCTGGCGCCTCGAATACCAGTTCGTCGTGCACCTGCAACAGCATCGTGGATTCCATCCCGCGTTCGCGGAGTGCGTTCGCGACGCGCACCATCGCGATCTTGATCAGGTCCGCGGCCGATCCCTGGATGGGCGAATTTGCCGCGACCCGCTCACCGAATGCGCGAATGTTGAAGTTGCGCTCGCGGACTTCGGGCACATACCGTCGCCTGCCGAAGATGGTCTGCACATACCCGTGTTGGCGCGCGAACTCCACCGACGAGTCGAGGTACTGTCGCACGCCGGTGAACCGCTCGAAATAGCGGTCGATGAAGGCGCGCGCCTCCGCGTGCGTGATCTTCAGTTGTTGCGACAACGCGTGTGGCCCCTGGCCGTAGATCGTGGCGAAGTTGATGGTCTTCGCGCGGGCGCGCATGTCCGACGTCACTTGGTCCAGCGGGACTTCAAAAATGAGCGCTGCCGTCTGGCGATGGATATCGCCCCCCGCCTTGAACGCCTGAACGAACGCCGCATCGACAGAGAGATGCGCGAGCAACCGCAGCTCGATCTGCGAATAGTCCGCGGAGAGCAGCCGCGATCCCGGCGGGGCGACGAACAGCTTGCGGATGTCTCGCCCAAGCTCGCGGCGGATGGGAATGTTCTGGAGGTTCGGATCGTTCGAAGACAGGCGGCCTGTCGCGGCGGCGGCCTGGTTGAACGTCGTGTGCAGCCGCTTCGTGCGCGGGTTGAGGAGGGCCGGTAACGCATCCACGTACGTGCCTTCGAGCTTGGTGACTTCCCGGAACTCCATGAGGAGGACGGGCAATTCATGCCCCGCGTCCGCCAACTGCTGCAGGACGCTGGCGTCGGTCGATGGGCCGCTTGGCGTCTTTTTCAGGACGGGGAGCTTCAGCTTTTCGAAGAGAATCTCGCGCAGCTGAATGGGCGAATTGATGTTGAACTCCTCGCCGGCGGCCGCGTGGATGGCGCCTTCGAGGCGCTGGCGCTCCCCCTCGAACCGCCGCTTCAGCGCGGCGAATCCTTCGACGTCGATCATCACGCCGGACCATTCCATGTCGGCGAGCACCGGGAGCAGCGGCATCTCGATCTCATCGAACAGCTGTCGCGCCGCCATGGCGTCCATCTGCGGCTCGAACTCCTCGCGGAGGCGCAACGCGATATCCGCGTGCTCGCACGCGAACGCCATGGCGCATGACACGGGCACCTGGTCATACGGAATGAGGTTCTTGCCCTTGCCGCAGAGGTCCTCGAACGAGGTGAGGGTGTGCTGCAGGAACTCCAACGCCAGCACGTCGAGGGTATGCGCGCGACGCCCCGGGTCCAGCACGTAGCTGGCGAGGGTTGTATCGAACTCGAGCCCCGCCAGCTCGATGTCCGCGCTCCGGAGCGCCAGCAGATCGAACTTTCCGTTCTGGCCGGTTTTCGGGACGGCCGGATCTTCGAGCAGATCGCGGAGTGGCTGCATGGCGGCGTCGCCAATCGCTGGAAGGTTGACGACTTCCGGAACGCCGCCGGCGAGCGCACGCGCGGCGATGCTTCCCGGCTCCTGCGCTTTGGGCGTGGCCTTCGCCCGCGCTTTCCTCGGCGCGGCCGGCTCTTCGGACGTCAGCACGAGGCTCGGTTGCTGGGGCTCGTATGCGCGATGCCGCAGGGGGATGTAGTACGCCTCCCCCGGGCTGAGGGCGAGTGCCACGCCGACGAGCGTTGATCGAAGCGGATCGTTCACGTTCGGTGCGTCCGGATGAACCGCGGTCTTCACGCTGATCGACACATGTCGCGCATTTCGCGCCTTGGCGATTACCGTGTGCAGTTCAGCGGTCGTTGTGATCGCAGTGTAGCTGGTCGCCACACGGGGGCGCTCGTCGGCGTCCGGCAATGCGGGACGGGCGTCCTCCTCCGGAACGGAGATCTGGCGCGCCAGGGTGTGAAACTCGAGCTCCACCAGCAAGTCGCGCACTCTCAGGCGGTCCATCTCGCGCACCTTCATGGAGTCGATGTCCAGCGCGATCGGCACATCGTCACGAATGGTGACGAGCTGCTTGGACAGCCGTGCCTCCGCGCCCTGCGCAAGTAACGCTTCCCGCGGCCGCTTTTTTGTTATCTCCGCAGCATGCGCGAGGATGTTCTCGATGTCACCGTAGGCGCTCACCAGCTCGACGGCGCCCTTGTCACCGATGCCCTTCACGCCGGGAATGTTGTCGGAACTATCGCCGACCAAGGCGAGATAGTCGGTGACACGCTCGGGGGGCACACCGAGTCGCTCGGTCGCATTGTCGACGCTGACCCAGTGCTCCTCGATCTGCGCGTGTCCCCCTCGACCTGGATTGAGCAGCCAGACGCCGGGGCGCACGAGCTGCTGGAAGTCCTTGTCCCCTGACACGATCACCACGTTCATCCCCTGCTCGACCGACTGCCGCGCCAGCGTTCCCAGGACGTCGTCGGCTTCGTATCCCGCCACGGTGACGATGGGAATGCGATAGGCCTCCAGGAGGTCGCAGATGCGATCCATGCCGCGATCGAAGTCCGCCTGGAGGTCGTCGGAAAGCTTCTCGCGCGTCGCCTTGTAGTCGGGGAACGTTTCCTTGCGAAACGAGGTCCCGGAATCGTGGACCCATCCCAGGTATGCCGGCTTGTGGTTCTGGTGGAGCAGTCTGAGAAAATTGACAACGCCCCAGGCCGCGGAGGTGTTCTCGCCCCTGCTGGTGGTCAGCGGGCGGGAGATCATCGCATAGAACGCGCGATAGATCAGCGCGTAGCCATCGACGAGGAATAGCGCGGGGGGCGGTGGCGGTTTTCCAGGCACCACGTACAGAAACAGCACCGCCCGCCGAGCGGAAGCCGGGCGGGCGGTGGCAGGACCGCGGAGGCGTAACCTGGAGTTCAGACCCGCGTGACGTTCGCCGCGTGCAGGCCTTTCTCTCCGGTGCGGATCTCGAACTCCACTTCCTGACCTTCCGTGAGAGTCTTGAACCCGTCCATCGTAATCGCCGAGAAGTGCACAAAGACATCTTCGCCGCCTTCCTGCTCAATGAAGCCGTATCCCTTGGCGTCATTGAACCACTTCACCTTCCCTCTGGCCATTCGAGCTGCCTCCTACTGGGTGAGACGATCCTGCCCTACGGTTGCGGGCACATCGTGCGACTTGCGCGGGCCCTATATAGAGGAGGCGGCCATTTTTTGTCAAGAAATTCGGCCTTTACGCAAGCGTGGCTCGCTTGCCTGCCCCTCAGGCGGAGGTTAGGTTCGCGCCGTGCCACGTGAAAATCTCGTCGGGCGAACCCTCGCCGGGTATACGCTCGAAAGTGAAGTTGGCGAAGGTGGCACGTCAGCCGTGTTCCGCGCCAAACATCCGGTCCACGGCCAGGTTGCCGTCAAGGTGTTGCGTGAAAAACTCCGCAACGACCGGACGGCCGTCGCGCGCTTCCTGCGTGAAGCCCACTACGGCGAGCGGGTCGTTCACCCGAACGTGGTGAAGACCATCGAGATCGGTGAAGCCACCCCTGGGCTGCATTTCCTTGCGATCGAATGGGCGCTTGGCGAACTCCTCGAGAAGTATGCTCGGCGCAAAGGACCACTGCCCCCTCAGGAAGTGGGCGACATCGTTGTGCAGATCGGCGCAGGCGTCCAGGCGGCGCATGACGCCGGCATCGTCCACCGGGACCTGAAGCCCGAGAACGTGATGTATGACGAAGAAACCGGTCTCGTGAAGCTGCTCGACTTCGGGATCGCGACCGATACCGATACGGCGCCGGAACAACGCCTGACGCGTGCGGGGTTCTTCGTCGGGACGCTCATGTACGTGGCGCCTGAAGCGCTGTCGGGCGAGCTGGTGACACCGGCAGCGGATCAGTACAGCCTGGCCACCATCGCGTACTTCCTCCTGACCGGCTGCCTGCCGTATACCGCGAAGACGCCCCGCGAGATGTTTTCGCAGCTGCTATCACAGCCGCCGATTCCCATCAACGCCGCGCGCCCAAACATGAAGTTCTCGACCCCGGTCGAGACAGTCATCATGCGCGGCCTCGCCAAGGAACCACCCAAACGCTATGCGAACACGAAGGAGTTCGCAGAAGCGTTGCACGATGCCGTCGGCCAACCTGCGGCCGATGACAAGCGGGGGATATTCGGCAAGATCAAGCAGATGTTCGGAAGGGAAACCACGGACTAGTCCGTCTTGCGCTGATCGCTCGCGTCCACCGGCAGCCATACGGTGAACACCGAGCCCTTGCCAACTTCGCTCGTCACGGTCAACTCGCCGCCGAGCAGGCGCGCAAGTCGCCGCGAAATCGCCAGTCCCAAACCCGTGCCGCGCCGCGCGGAATCCGTGCGTGCCCCTGCGTTGACCTGCTCGAATTCGTCGAAGATGCGTTCGGTGTCCGCGGGCGAGATGCCGATCCCGGTATCACTCACCTGCAGCGCAACCCACGGCCGTTGCGGGTCCGGTGGCGTGCCGACGTCAGTACGGCTCGCAGCGGCGTCCGGCGTCGCCGGTGCGCCGTCAACGATCTGCGCCTTGATCTGGATGCTTCCGGTGGGTGTGTATTTGACCGCGTTCCCTATGAGGTTGATGAGGATCTGGCGCAGGTGCGTCTGGTCCGTGCGGATGCGCGGAAGGGTCGGTCCAACCGACAGCGACAAGGCCAGGCCACGCTCGCTGACAAGTGATTCCATCTCACTGGCCACGTTGAGCACAAAGGGCCGTAATACGAGCGGCTCGGGATGCACTTCCAGGCGCCCCGCTGCGATTTTCGCGATGTCGAGCAGCCGGTCGACGAGATGGCGCAGGTGCGTCGCCGACGCTGCGATGCGATCCACGGGGAGCGCTTGCCGCGGCGTGAGCTCACCGTAGACGCCCTCCCGTAGCATCTCGACGAAACCAACCACGGCGTTCAACGGCGTTCGCAGCTCATGCGAAACGTTCGCGAGAAATTCGCTCTTCATCCGGTTGGAGCGCGCAACCTCCTGATAGAGTCGCTCGAGCTCCGCGGTACGCCCGGCGAGATAGAGGCCTTGTCGACGCTCGCGCCAGAGCCCCGCAAACAGCGCGATCACTGCGACGACGGCGAGCATCCACAGCGCCGTACGAAGCGAGCGACCGCTGCCCGGATGTTCCACCTCCATGACAAGGGAATCCCCGGGGAAGTCGACTGGTGCAGTCGCAGTGACCTGGCCCGTTGTTGCGCCGGCGCGAAGCTCCGCGAAAAGCGGGCGCCCGGATGCGTGGAGTGTCAGTCGCGACCGGTGTTTCGCCGAATCACTCAATCCGCCAAGAAATCTTCGACCTGACATGGCGGCAATCGCGGTCCCCAGCGTCGCATCACGATGTCGCAAGGGCACCGCGAGCAGCAGTCCCGCGGTCCGACCAGAATCGCCGTGCGCAGCGCGCACCGACGCGCCTCCCCCCCGTGCCGCAGACGCAACCAGATCCCCAATCACGACGCTGTCGGCAGGCATTCCCGCAACCGTGTTCGTCCACACGCGCCGTCCCGCGCCGTCCATGATCCACACGGCATCAAAACGGGCGACGACCGCGCTGTCTGATGCGCTCCCCTGTGGCGACGCGGCGAGCAACGGCCCGAACAACTCACCGAGGGCAGCGGCGCGCAGGCGAAGTTCGCGCTCCGCCACCAGCGCAACGCCGTGCGCATCGAGCCGGGCAGCTTCGCGATCGGCGATCCCGAGGGCCCGATCCGCCGCAAGCAGGCTGCCCAGCAATGACAGCACGATCACGCTGAGCAGCAGCGCGAACAAGCCCGTGCGTGATGATCCCCCTGAAAACGACATCGGTGTGCGATTGACGGTGTGGGAACGCCGGACTAACGTCACGCTCGCCAATGACCGATCAAGCGCAGCTCGTCCACCTCCTCGCCACGCGCTCAGCCCGCCGCGGCAACTTTACCTTGGCGTCCGGACGTCAGTCCACGTTATACATCGACGCGCGACTGACCACAATGACACCCGACGGGCAACGACTCATCGGCCGGCTGGGACTCTCTACAATTCGCTCCGCCGGTTGGGGCGCCGCCGCGGTTGGAGGACTCACGCTGGGTGCGGATCCGATCGCGTACGCCATCTGCCATGCGAGCGCCGATGATGCCGCACCACTGCGTGCGTTCACGGTGCGCAAGGAGCCGAAGGGGCACGGCACCGGAAAACAGGTCGAGGGACCGGTCGCGGCCGGAGATCACGTCGTCGTCGTGGAGGACGTGATCACGACGGGCGGATCGGCCAGCCGCGCCGTCGAGGCATTGCGTCGCGAGGGGATCGTTCCGGTGGGAATCCTGGCGCTCGTCGACCGCCAGGAGGGCGGTCGCGAGACGCTCGAAGCGCTGGGCCTTCCCGTGCATGCGCTCGCAACCGCCGAAATGATCATCCCGCTGATCGGGTCCGTTTCATGAGCCGTCCCCTGGACGCCGTGTCGAATAGCCGAGTGGGCTGAGCGCTCGCAGCCGCGCGAGATGAGGCAGGACCAACTCGTCGCGAAAACGCCCGAACATCCCGGCGCCGTCGTAGCGATCGCGAAAGTCGAGCGCAGTCAGGCCCAGAAAAGTGCGCACATGCCGGCCAAAGCTCTGCGGCGAGGAGTACTCGAGGTGATTCGACACGTTGGCAATGCTGAAGCCGCGATTCTCGAAGAGGTGTGCGGCGCGGACCAGCCGCGCCATGGCGAGATACCGCTTCGGCGGCGGCAGCTCGGCGCGAAAAAAGCGGCTCATCAGGGTGCTCGGCAGCGTGCCCAGGTCGTCGGCCAGGCGTCGCACCGTCGAGACGTGAGTCCCGCTGAGGAACAGCGCCTGAAAGAGCCGCCAGCAGTCCGCTGATACGCCGTCGAGGTCCCGGGACAACTGTGACAGTGCGTAGCGCTGCGCCGCGTCCCCGCACTCGTCGCTCAGGGCCGATCGGAGCACGCGCCATCCGGCGGCGTCCCGCACGTCGATGAGTCGACTGACGCCACTGGTACCCAGGGACAGCAGCGTCTGCGGCGTGCGGGGTCCCAGCTCGCTCAGAAGCGCCAGGGTGGGCACCCTGGGGAACTCACGCACGACGGTCGCGACGCGCTCCGACGACTGCTCGCAGTACGTGACGCTGACGACGACGGCATTGGCCCGGGCCTCGCGCACATCGCGCAACACGTCCTCGACGGAATCCCGGTGCAGCGACTGATACAGCCCGGCGCTGGCCGCATCGACGCGGAGGCGTTCGGCTGGGGTGAGCATGGTCGAGACGGCCGTGATCGGGAGCGCCGGAGTGCCTCGGGCGCTGGAAGAGGGTGCGGACATTGTCACGTGGGGGAGATGTTCGATCGCGGCCATCATCGGTTCCGCGCGCCATCATATTCCGTTAGCGTCATCGCGGCGTCCGACGGGTGCCCAGTGCCTCGTCATCGCGACGTGTGCCAGAAGGTTCGCAAACGACGTGCGACGACATCACGACCTGAGCGACAATGATTTCTCCTCCGACGCAATCGATTCATGCCGGTGCCTGGTCTTAGCGATCGCTATCGCGACCCGACGGAGGTGGAGCGGGGCCGTGAGGGTACCTGGTATTCTGCGTCGCTGCAGGACGGGTCGGCGGCGCGCGTGCTCGTCCTGGGGCCCGAGCTGGCCGCCCTCGTACGCGATCCCGCTCGGTTTTTCGAAACGCTCGATCGCGCGTCGCGCATCAGACACGATTGCGTCCGAGGACCGCGTGCCTGGGGACAGCTGCCGAACGGCGATGTGCACGTCGCTTTCGCGGACTTGCCAGGTGCGGAACTGCTGCCCGGCAGCATGTCGGCCGCCGAGATCAGCGCAACGGGTGCGGCGTTCGCGCGGGCACTTGCCGCGGTGCACTCCACTGGGCTGGTGGATGGTGCGCTGCGTCGTCCGGGTCTGATACGTGGGGACGACGGCCGACTCGAGCTTCGGGAATTCGGGCTTCTCCCGGCGCTGATTGCCGGTGGTGCGGATCCGCGGGTCGGGGCACTGTCGCTTTCGGAGACGCATTACGTCAGTCCTGAAGTGCAGAATGGCGGCGTGCCAGACGAGCGCAGCGACGTGTACTCGCTCGGCGCCGTCCTGTACGAGCTGCTCACGGGGAAGCCTCCGTACGGCGGGCGGACGACGGCTTACGTAATGGCGACGGTGCTCGCCGACGAAATCGACACGGCCCCTGACGCGCAGGCCCAAGCGAGCCCGGAGGCCACGAACCCGGTGGTCGATGCGCTGATCCGCGCCATCGAGCGATCTCCGGAAGACCGGTGGCCGTCCGCTGCGGCGTTCGCGGACGCGCTTGAAGCCGGACGCGCGGTCACTCCAAGTGACGCGAGCAGGAGAAAGGCTGGCTGCCTGCCCACCGTTACTGCCGCGGTCGCGCTCGCCGTCGGGGTGTTCGGGCTGCTCCGCTAGCTCAGCGGCAGGAGAAAGTCCGCTTCTGCAGCGAGGCGCAAGGTCGAAAATGTTATATTTCGACGTGGTTCAGCCAGGCGATCGCGGGAGCAATCCCGAGGAAAGTCCGGGCTCCGCAGGGCAAGTCGCCAGGTAACTCCTGGGGGCGCAGCGCGCGAGCGTGGCGTTACAGACAGTCCCACAGAAAACAACCGCCGATGGCTCGCGAGAGCACAGGTAAGGGTGAAAAGGTGGGGTAAGAGCCCACCGCGACGACGGTAACGTCGTCGGCACAGGGAAACCTCGGCTGGAGCAAGGCCAAATAAGCAGTGAGAGTCGGCCCGACTCGATCAAGACGCTGCGGGTAGGCTGCTAGAGGGCGTGGGTGACCGCGCTCCCAGAGGAATGATCGTCACCGCTTCGGCGGGACAGAACCCGGCTTATCGGCGGGGCCACGAAACGGCTTGGCGGCTTGTCAGCTTGACGGAAGTCAGCGGGCGAGCCGCCATTTCGTTTTGGGAGAAGCCGACGAGCCGACAAGCCGACAAATCGCTTAGTCCACCAACCGCAGCGGCATCACCAGGGTCAGGTACGATCCCGCGTCCTTCCACGCTTCAGGCTCGAGCGTGGCTGCCCGCTCCGGCGCCTTCATGGTGATCTTCACTTCGTCCGTCGGGATGTAGCGGAGGATCTCGAGCAGGTAGTTGGCATTGAAGCCGATGTCGAGCGGGTCGCCGTTGTACCGGATCGCGAGCTCGTCGGTCGCTTCGCCAAGATCGGGGGTCTGCACGCTGAACTTCAGCAGCGCCTGGTTGAACGACAGACGGATGCGGTGGGTCTGGTCCGACGCGATGACCGACATGCGCTTGAGTGCGCTCGTCAGCGCCACCTTGTCGGCAATCGCGTGCTTGTCGTTGTCCTTCGGAATGAC
>DASPMP010000057.1:0-16594 GCA_035626995.1 Gemmatimonadaceae bacterium | reverse complement strand
CAAGGCGTAGGTCCCAACACCCCCTCGCCATTGCCAATACGGGACTTCGATGCTGTTCATTGCTGCACTGCTTTTCATTCAGGTTCAGGCGGACACGTCCCGTCCTTTCGCGGATACAAGCGAGAAACGGGAGGTACGCGTTTCCGTCCGCGCCGGCGATCGCAAGCGGGAACCGCGTCGCATCCCTGTGACCGACGAACACAGGCGGACGGCATACAAGACTCCGCTGGCCGGCGCGCTGCTCAACCGTGCACGCGTCGCACGCATGTCACAGGACTCCGCGCTGATCTCCTACGAGGCCACGTCGTACCTGCGGATCTCTGCGAAGATGGCGATCTCGAAGCTCGGCCGGGAACGCCTGATCTTCCGTCACGAGAATGCGTCCAACGTGAAATGGCATCGTGAAACCGGCGCGTGGCTCGAGGTGAAGGGCTCCCGCACGGCAATCCCGATCATCCCGCGTGACGAGGAGAAAAAGGAAGCAGCAGACGCACTCGACGATCCCGACATGTTTGCCATCCCGTATTACCCGGGACAGGAACCACTCCTCACCTTCAGCGGCACCGAAGTCGTGAAAAGCCAGGTCGACGAGAGTGAGTTGGTGAATCCAATCGCTGAGGGAGCGGAAGCGTACTACACCTACTCCGTGGGCGACTCTGTCTCCTTACGTCTCCCGGATGGCACGGTGATCCAGCTGCGTGAGCTGGACGTGCGCCCCCGGGAGCCAAAGTGGAATGTGGTTGTCGGATCCCTCTGGTTCGACGTGAGCTCGGGTCAGCTGGTCCGCGCAGCGTACCGTCTCGCGGTGCCAATCGATATCTGGGCGCAGATTCGTGCGGACGATCCGGGAGCGGGAGAGGACATCCCCGTCTTCGTGAAGCCGATGATTTCTCCCATGCGTGCCCAGGTGAAAGCGATTGCCGTCGAGTACGGCCTCTATCAGGGACGATTCTGGCTGCCGCGATCGCGCAGCGCCGAGGGGGACGCACAGGTCAGCTTCGCTCGCTTTCCGTTCAAGTTCGAGCAGGCCTTCAAGTACGCGTCTGTGAACATGCTCGACACACTGCCGACCATCCGCATCGTCGCCGACTCCATCAGGCTCCGTCTCAGGGATTCCGTGCACGACTGCGATCGTGCCAACGACCGCATTGTCACCAAACGCGGTGAGCGTGGCAGCAACCTGAAGATCGGCATACGGATTCCCTGCAACGTCGCGAAGCTCCAGACGTCGCCCGAGTTGCCGAAGTCCATTTATGACGACGGCGAAGAAATCTTCGGATCGATCGAGCGCGATGCGCTGATGAAGGAAGCGCTGGCCATGGGGGCGCAGGCCCCGGTGTCGCCCGGCTCCATGCCACCCACCATCGAGTGGGGGCTGCCATTCACGCGCTTCAATCGTGTTGAAGGACTCTCCTCGGGGCTTCAGGTGAGCCAGATCATCGGCGGCGGCTACACGGCGTCGGCAAGTGCGCGCATCGGGATCGCGGATCTCGAGCCGAACGCCGAGCTCTCACTTTCGCGCAGCAACATGTCCACCACGGTACGCGGCGCGGTCTACAATCGCCTCGTGAGCGCGAGCGACTGGGGAAATCCCCTGAGCTTCGGCAGCTCGGTCTCCGCGTTGGTTCTGGGACGGGACGACGGCTTCTACTATCGCACGTCGGGCGCGGAGATCGGTTGGGCGCTGGGAGCGGGCGCGGTGAGCTGGAGGGTCTTCGCGGAGCATCATCGCACCGCCGCGAAAGAAGTCGACAAGACGCTGGGTCCCGCGTTCATCCCGAACGTCGTCGCGCGCGAAGGCGGGTACGCTGGCGTGGCGACGCGCGTGCTGCAGTCGTACGGACTGGATCCCAACGGATTCCGCGCCTTCACCGATGCCCGCTTCGAGACGGCGCTGAGTGATTCGGCGGCATCGTTTCATGGGCGCGGCGCCGTCGATCTCACCGTGTCGCGAGGCTTTGGCTCCATCGCGTCCGCCCTGACAGTGTCCGCCGGTTCGTCAGTTGGAGAGCTACCGTCGCATCGACACTGGTTCCTCGGCGGCGCGCACACCATTCGCGGTCAGCGGGCGGACACCGCTGTCTCTGGCAACGCGTTCTGGATGGGGCGCATCGAGTTCGGCACGGCGGTGCAGGGAGTGCGTCCCGTCGTGTTCGGAGATATCGGCTGGACGGGCGATCGCAACCGGATGGCTGACGTGGGCAGGCCGCTCAGCGGCGCAGGCGTTGGCGCCTCGTTCCTGGATGGCATGATCCGTTTCGATGTCGCGCGGGGATTGTATCCGGAGAAGCGCGTGCGGCTGTATCTGTACCTCGACGCGAAGTTCTAAACGCCCGGGACGGGCATGTGGCAAGACGCACTGCTCGTCGCATCCCGCATGATCCCGGGATGTGACGTGCATCATCTCGGTGGCGCTAATCCCTTGTGGTTCATGGGGTTATGGAAGCAGCCACGACTGGCATGAGGTTCGCCTTTTGCGAGGGTGCTCCAGGCGACGACGTCTGGGGAAACGACCAGTCGATGCTGGCTGGCAGCCTCAATCCACGTGTCTCCCAACACTGCAGCACGGCTCATCAACAACGCCGAAGTCCTCACCTGGCAAAGCCGCATCCGCATCCTCGTCGCGACGACGGCGGCCGTGGCGGTGCTGCTGCTTTTTGCGACCACCCCTGAGCTCGCGGCCCAGAGCGCCGTCAATCCGGTCACAACCGTCCTGCTCGCGACCGAGGGGTACATCCTCCTCGCCGTCCTTGCCGCCACGATTGCACGCCGCCGCGAGAACGCCCGTGAATGGCTGGTCGGCGCAACCGTCCTGGGCGACGTCGCGTTCATCTTCGCGATCACCGTCGCCGTCTCGCAGCCGCAGTACTACGATCGCATCCTCATCATCGCGTTCCTCGCGCTGCACCTGAACACCTTTTACTTCGGGCGCGCGCATGCGCTCGTCGTCCTGGTCGCGACGGCAGTGGGTTACACCTGCCTGGTCCAGCACTCGATGACCGAGGCTTCACCGCTGCACTGGCGCGAGGAGCTCTGGTCCCTTGCCGCGTTTCTCACCGCGGGCGCGGTGCTGCTCGTCGAGCAGGGGCGACTGCGGAATCGTCTCGCCACCATCGTCCACCTCTTCGGCAAGGCGGAAGAGGGCGACTTCACCGAAGCGTTCGAGGATCGTGCTGACGCGCCTCCCGACGCGATCACCCGCGTGGGCCGCGCCTACAATCGCGTGCGTGGGCAGCTGGCCAGCATGGTGCTGACCGATTCCCTTACGGGCTGCGTCAACCGCCGCGGGTTCGATCAGGCGCTTGCCCGTGAGGTTGCGCGCAGTACACGCGCGGGAAGCGAACTCGCGCTCCTCGCGCTTGACCTCGATCACTTCAAGACGGTCAACGACACGCTGGGCCACCTTGCTGGTGACTCGGTGCTTCGCGAGGTCGGCGCATTACTCCTGCGCGCGGCGCGTGCCGGTGACGTGGTCGCGCGAACGGGCGGTGAGGAGTTCTCGATGCTGCTCCCGGACACGTCGGCCGCGGGCGCGTACCAGCTGGCGTCCCGCATCTGTGACGTGATGCGCGAGCATCGCTTCCAGGATGCGCCGAACGTCCACGTCACGATCAGCATCGGCGTCGTTGCGGCCGATGCAACGCTCGCCGGCTCGCCGCTCGATACCGCCAACGCGCTGAAGTCGCGTGCCGATGACGCACTGTACGCGGCGAAGCGTGGCGGCCGCGACCGCGTCCGTGCCTGGGTGCCGGACGAAGAGGGCATCGTGCTGGGCGTCTGACCAGCCACGGCTAACTTGTGCGGCATGTCCGCACGTCCCCGATGGTTCGGCCGCGCGAAGCACGCCGGCTGGAAGAAAAAGGCAATCGACGCCACACTCGGCGTCCTGTATACCGGCGGCTGGCCCGCGCTCCTCACTCGCGCCGTCGGGCTGCAGGGTGAGCTTGGCATCGCCGAGCACACCTTCAAGGTTCTCACCCCCGGTCGCCGCGCGGGACCACTTCGGTTGGTGTTCGTATCGGACTTTCACGCTGGTCCCACGGTGGACACGAAGATGTTTCGCGAGGTCTTCGCGGCGGTGACTGACGCCGAGCCGGACCTGCTCCTTCTCGGCGGAGACTTCGTGTCGTTCCACGCGCGGTATGTCGATCGGCTCATCGAGCCCCTGCGCGCGCTGCGTCCGCCGCTGGGAAAGTTCGCCGTGCTCGGTAATCACGATCTCCTGGGGGACGACGCCTACATCACGCGACGGCTCTCAGACGCGGGAGTCGTCACGCTGATCAACCGCAACGTGCGGCTCGAGGCGCCGCACGACGACATCTGGGTCTGCGGTCTCGACGACTGGGACGAAGGTGATCCCGACGCGCAAGAAGCATTCAGTGGCGCGGAAGGCACGCGCATCCTCCTCGCGCATCAGCCGGATGCCCTGCTGGTGGTGGGTGACCGACCATTCGATATCGCCTTCTTCGGCCACGTGCACGGTGGCCAGTTCCTGCGCGACAATCGCATTCCGATGATTCGCCACCGGGGGCCGGTGAGCAAGATGTACATGCATGGCGGCCTGTTTCATTCCGGCGTGAAGGACGCGCCGGTGCTCGTGAGCCGCGGAATCGGGACGAGCACGCTGCCGGCGCGACGACATGCGGATCCGCAGGTGCATGTGTGCACACTCGTTGAGAAGAACTGCTGACGGCCGAGTGCTTACTGCCAAGTGCTTACTGCCAAGTGCTTACTGCCAACGGCTGACTGCCAAGACAAGCTGACAAGCTGAGAAGCCGACAAGCTGCGAAGCGACAAGCTGCGAAGCGACAAGCTGCGAAGCCGACAAGCTGACAAGCCGCCAAGCTGCCAAACCCTCCACGATTCTGCGACTCATCGTCTATAACCCGCGAGGTGGCGCCGCGATCTGGCAGCCGCGCCTGCGCGCCGCGCTCAGGGTGCTCCAGCGCCTTCCGGGTGAGTATGCGATGGTGGCGACCGAGGCGGCGGATATGGCGGGGCCGGTGCGTCGTGCACTCGAGGCCAATCCCGAAACGACGCAGATCGTTGCCTGCGGCGGCGACGGTACCGTCGCAGCGTGTGCCGCGGCACTCGACGGACGCGATATCCCGATCGCGATCATTCCAACCGGGACGACGAACGTCCTCGCCCACGAACTCGGCCTGCCGACGCACGCGGAGCGCGCCGCACGGCTGCTTGCCACCGAGCTGCGCCGAGTGCCATTCCGGACCTGGAGCGTGAATGGCCGGTCGATGCTGCTGCAGCTGGGCATCGGGTTCGACGGCCAGCTCATCTGGCGAACTCCGCGTCGCGTGAAGCGCGCCCTTGGCTTCGTGGGCGTGATGCTCAGCGCGCTGCGCACCGGTGTGTCCTTCGACTATCCGCCGCTCAGCGTGCGGGGAATCGGTGAGGACGGCCGCGAGCGCTCGGCGACGGCGACATCTGTGCTTGTCGCCAATGCAAAACGCTGGGCAGGTCCACAACTCGCGGTGCCGACGGCGGATCCCGCTGACGACCTCATGGACGTGCTCCTGCTGAACTATCGGAATTTTCCGCAACTCGCGCATTTTTGGATCGCCGTCCTGTTTCCCAATGCGCCACACCTGCGCTTGTCGTACGTCGAACATGTTCGCATGCGAACCCTCGACGTGACATCGCTCGGTCGCCCCGTCGAGGCACACATCGACGGCGAACCTGACCTGATGACGCCGCTGCACGTGGAGGCACTCGGCAGGGTGACGCTGCTCGGGCGATGATCGCTTGCCGGCTTCTCCGCTTGTCGGCTTCTCCACTTGTCAGCGTGACGCGCGATAAGCCGACAAGCCGACAAGCCGATAACCTGACAACCCGACATGCAGACGAGCCTCTCCCCGCCGGCCCATCTTTCGCAATATCCCCTCGCACAACGGAGGAGATATGCGGAAACCGATTACGCCATTCGCGCACGGCATCATCGACTATCTCACGGTCGGTACAGTGGCAGCCGCACCCCGGCTCATGGACTTTCCTGAAGAAGCATCGAACGCCTGCTACACGCTCGCCGCGCTGTACGCCGGCACGTCGATGATGACCGACTACCCCCTGGGACTGCGACGCGCGCTTCCGTTCAAGGCGCACGGATTCGCGGAGGTTGCCATCGGCGCGATGCTGCCGGCGCTTCCGTTCGTCCTTGGCTTCGCCGGAAATCGCCGGGCTCGGAATTTTTTCCTTGGCCTGACGGCCCTCACGGCAATGACCGCGGCAATGACGGACTGGGACAAGAAGTCCGAGCGCGTCGCGCGTCGTCGGCACAAGCGGAAGCCGCGGCTCGTGAGGCGGGCGGCGTAGACGGCTGCTCCGCTTGTCGGCTCGTCAGTTTGTCAGCTTGTCAGCTTGTCAGCTTGTCAGCTTGTCGCGTTCTTTCGCCGGGCTTGATAAGCCGATAAGCCGATAAGCCGATAAGCCGACAACCAGCTTGGATACTCCTGATCTCGAAGTCGCATCCCGCGTCCGCACATCATTCGCGCGCCAGCGCTTCATGGCAACCATAGGCGCTGTCCTCGAGAGCGTCGATGCGGGACGCGTGGCGATCCGGCTGCCCTTTCGCGAAGAACTGACGCAGCAGCATGGCTTCCTGCACGCCGGCGTGATCGCGAGTGTCGCTGACAGCGCGTGCGGCTATGCGGCGCTGTCGCTCATGCCCGCGGATGCGGGCGTGTTGTCCATCGAGTTCAAGGTGAACGTGCTCGCGCCTGCGAAGGGCGATGCGATCGTCGCGCGGGCGGAGGTCATTCGCGCCGGGCGGAACATCATGGTGTGCCGCGCGGACGTGTACGCGGTCATTGGCGCTGAGGAGAAGCTGTGCGCGGCGATGCAGGGGACGATGATGGTCGTGTCTGGCCGAGGTCTGAGTGACTGAGTTCCGGGAGTTCAGTCGGTGAGATAGTTCAAGTTCTCAGTTCTCAGAAATCAGAAAGTGAGAGAGATGGCCAGATGCTCAGCATCTCTCCATCTATCTCACTTGTGAAATCTGACAACAGAGAACCTGACTGTTCTGAGTTCTCAAGTTCTGAGAACTCAGCATCTCAGAACTGACTAGTAGATGTAGACCTTCGTCCCCACCGGCACGTAGTCGTACAGCCACTCGATGTCCTCGTCGCGCAGTCGCAGGCAACCGTGGGTCGCCGCTTTGCCGATCGAGTTCTGGTGCGGAGTCCCATGCAGCAGGATTCCCGCGCCCGTGTCGAGCTTGTACTTGCCGAGCGTCCCCTGGATCTTGCGGTTCTTCGATCCGACCGGCGGAATGAAGAGCGTGTTGTCGAACACGATCTCCTCGTCCAGCGGGAGGTACATGAAGCCGCTGTCGGGGTGCATGATCCCCGCTTCGCCATCCTGGAACATGATCTTGCGGTCGCCGCTGATCGGATGCGGCTTCTTCATCGACAGGTACTTCACCTCGAGGCCGTACTCCTTCGCGGTCTCGGCGTAGTGCCATTCGGGCGGAGTCCAGAGCGGATCGGAATCTTTCCCCTTCACCGTGCGGACGCCGCGAGGTGTATGGAATTGCCAGGCCTTCTCGCCGAACACCAGGCGATCGCCGGAACCGATGGCGACCGGCGCTTCCATGACGGTGTCTTCGCCCGCGACGACCCAGAGCTTGCGGTCGTCGAGGGAGACGACGAGCCGCAGGTTGCGGTCGCGCTTCGACGCATTGAGTGCCGCGATGGAGGCGACGCTATCCGCGCGATTGCGGAAACGGCGCTCGATCGAGACCGTCGTCGAACCATCCTCGGTCGACGTCACCGACGTGCGCGTGTCTCGCTCGATGGGCGCCCGCGGATTCGCCGGCGTCAGCTGCAGCCAGTCCCCGCTCATTTTCTGCGCCTGCGCCAGCAGCGTTCCGGGAAGCGCGAGCAGCGCGGCAATCATCGCGCTCAGGAATTTCATCACCTTTCTCCAGTCGACTTCAACAGCATGTGCAGCCATTTCGTCCATCCGCGGTTGATGTCTATACACCGCACTAGTTAGCAAGATCGATTCCGAGTATACGCTGCATCACACATCCGCGCAGATGAGCTCAGTTGGGCAAAACGAAACCGCCGCCCGGTAACCCGGGCGGCGATCCCTTTACTGCTGTCCTGCTGGTCCGTTCGCTTAGAAGTACCGCACGCCGAGCGAGACGGGGAGCGTCCACGAGCGGGCGCCGTTCGACGGGGTCGCGATGTAGCGGCCTTCGAGGAACATGTCCTGGCTGCCGATGTGGAAGTCCAGACCCGCACCGAAGTTGAAGCCGAACTTGTCGCTCCAAGACATGTTCGCGTTCTCGTAGCAGGCGCCGCGGACCGTGAAGTCACACTGGTTGCCAGCCGTCGAAGCGAGCGCAATTCTCTTGTAGCGGTTGTAGTTCACGCCACCGATTCCGTAGAGAGCCCAGCCACCGAAGTTCAGGGGCTTGACCTTCAGGTCCGCCGCCAGGTGCAGCATCAGCGGGGTGCCGGAACCAATGTTGATCGTGCTGAAGCCAGCGCCCATGTTCTCGCGGCCAATCTGGCTCATGGCGCCGTCGAGACGAAGGCCGATCGGGCTACGCTGCGACTCCCAACCAAGGACGCCACCAGCATGGAAACCGTTCGTGTAGATGCGATCGATGTTGCCATAAGGCCAGGTCGTTCCTGCAAACAGACCCCAGTACATCGCATCCTTGACCTTCGGGATCACGAGCGGAGCCGGCGGGGTCACGGTGACCGTGTCCACGCGGACGATCGTGTTGTTCACCCGCACGGTGTCATAACGGGTCACGTAGACCGTATCGACTCGCGGTGCCGGGGTGACGACTTCGCCCTTGGAGACGCTCACGCGCCGATCCGAGGTGGTGCGAAGACGGGTAGTGTCCTGCTGCTGCGCCGAAAGCGGGCTTGCTACAACCGTAAGCGCCGCGGCGAGGCCCAGCGCGCAGGTGGTGATGTTACGAACGCGCATTGTATTTTCTCCTCCTGGTGCGTTGCACGCCGCGACGGAATGTCGCGGAATCGCCGCCGCCTGTAGGGCATCCTGCGTGCCGTTGCTCTCGAAGCCCGAAGGCTTCGTCACTACGGCTGGGATCGTCAGCGGTCGGCCGCCCGATGACTCTCCCGATTTGCCCTTCAAACGGCTGCCAAGTGCTAAAGCAAACTCAGGGCCGTGGTCGCTTATGATCACGAATTATCGATTTCTACATTGACGACGCGCCTCGATGTCGCCCTTCTCGGGCTTGGAGCAATGGGAAGTGCGGTCGCGGCCGCTTTGGCTCGCCGCGGCGCTCGCGTCACCGCATTCGACCGTCTCGCACCGCCACATACCCTCGGCTCGTCCCACGGACGCACCCGCATCATCCGGGAGGCGTACTACGAGCACCCCCTGTACGTCCCGCTCGTGCGGCGATCATATGAACTCTGGGAGGAGCTGAGTCGCGAAACCGGGCTCGATCTCCTGCGAATAACGGGCGGTCTCATGGTAGGTCCGGAGACGGGAAGCCTCTTCGCCGGCGCTCTGGCGAGTGCGCGAACTCACGGGATCGCGCACGAGATCCTAGACGCCAAGGCGCTCGAATCGCGTTTTCGTGCCTATCGCGCCCCCGATGGGACACTCGGCCTCCACGAGGAGCGCGCAGGGATGCTCTTCCCCGAGCGCTGCATCGAGGCTCACCTCCAGAGTGCCCGCGCGCACGGTGCGGACATACATATGAATGAAGAGGTGCAGGACTGGACCACCTCTTCGGCTGGCGTGACGCTGAGCACAACACGCGGGCGGTACACTGCCGATCGCCTCGTCGTCGCGGCGGGCGCCTGGCTTCCGTCGCTGCAGCCATCACTGGGGTTGACGCTGCCCCTCGAGATCGAGCGGCAGCTGTCACACTGGTTCAGGCCGCAAGGCGAAGACGCGACGCGCTACGATGCCGCGAATGCGCCCATCGCCCTCTGGGAGCTGGAAGGAGGTGGACTATTCGCGACCCTCCCCAACCTCGGCGATGGCGTGAAGTGCGGCAGCCATCACGCGGGACTGCCGACGGCACCCCAGTCGGTGAATCGCACGGTGTCGCGGGAGGAGAACGAAGCGGCGCGCGTCGCACTGGAAGCGGTGATGCCAGGCGCGGGAGGCGAACTGCTCGAGTCGCGCGTTTGCCTCTACACCAATACCCCGGACGCCCACTTCATCATCGATTGGATCCAGCGCGATCGGGTGCTGCTGCTCAGCCCCTGCTCGGGACATGGATTCAAGTTCGCGAGTGCAATCGGGGAGGTGGCGGGCCAGCTGATACTCGATGGACGGGCATGGATCGACCTGAAGCCGTTCCGCGTTGGACGCTTCGCGTAACGGCGAGTTCTGAGAACTGAGGTCCTCCGAACTCACGTCTCGGAACTCGATGTTTGGCTCGTGTTTTCGCGTGAGAGCCTCAATCGGTATATTTGCCTGATGCGCCCAACCCGCCCTGAAGACCTTTTCCGCGCCGAGAAGGAACGCGCGGCGCAGGATCGCAATTCCCAGCATGCTCGTCTGCTGGCCGAAGCCAAGGCCGCATTCGACAAGCTGATGGCGGAAGGTCAGGCAGCCCGAAAGAGCGGTCGTCCCCGGAAGCACCCGTTGCCCCCGCTCAAGACCACCAGCTCCCGCACGCCACCCAAGCCCCCCACGCCTGCGCCTGTCGCGGTCGCAAAGCCCGTCGCTCCCGTCACTCCCGCGCCCTCGGCTGTGAAGCCGGCGGCCAAGGCGGCAAAGCCGGCTGCGAAAGTGACGGCGAAACCCGTGGCCAAAGCGGCGGCGAAGATCCCGGCGAAATCCGCGACGCCGGCTGCAAAAGCGAAGTCGCCAGCCAAGTCCGCGAAGTCAGGCGCGAAGGCAAAGAAGCGCTGAGTGTCCCCGCGGCCCGATCCGCACAGCACGCCCCCGTCGCTGGACCTGGATCATGCGACGATGCAGCGGATGGGTCGCCAGGTCGCCGATCTCGTCGCCGCTCACCTTGCGTCACTTCGTGATCAGCCGGCGTACAGCACCCTCGATGGCCGGAGTGCGCGCGCCCTCCTGAATCCCGAGCCGCCCACCCATGCAACACCGTTCGAGAGCGTCGTCGAGCAATTCCAGAGTCGCATCGCTCCGCATCATGCGCGCGAACCGCACCCCCGTTTCCTGGGCTATATCCCGAGCTGCCCGACGTACCCGGCGGTGCTGGGCGATTGGCTTGCGACGGGATTCAATTTCTTCGCGGGCGTCTGGTCGGTCGCGGCCGGGCCAAACGAAGTCGAGCTCACGGTCCTCGAATGGTTCCGTCGCTGGATGGGGATGCCCGACGGAACCCGCGGCCTGCTCACGAGCGGTGGCTCGGCGGCGACGGTCACCGCGGTCGTCGCCGCGCGTCATGCCGCACTCGGCGAGGACAACGCCGGCCTCGCCCAGCTCACCGCGTACTGTTCAGACCAGGCGCATTCGTCGGTGGCAAAGGCTGCCTGGATCGCGGGGATCACTCGCGCGAACGTTCGCGCCATCCCGACAGACGCGTCTTACCGGATGCGTATCGACGCATTGCGTGACGCTGTTGCCGCGGATCGTGCGGCCGGGCTGAAACCATTTCTCGTCTGCGCGACGGCCGGCGCCACCAACACCGGTGCCGTTGATCCGCTGCACGAGCTCGCGGATCTCACCGCGCGGGAAAAGCTGTGGCTCCATACCGATTCGGCCTATGCTGGCTTCAGCGTCCTCACGGAACGCGGCCGCGCACTCCTCGACGGGCTGGGACGTGCCGATTCGCTCACCCTCGATCCGCACAAATGGCTGTACGTCCCGTTCGAGTGTGGCTGTCTCCTCGCGAAGGATCCGCGTACGCTCGAGGCCGCGTTCAGCATTCATCCGGAATATCTGCAAGACGTACGGGCGCGCGACGCCGAGGTGAATTTCGCCGACTACGGCGAGCAGCTGTCGCGCTATTCCCGCGCGATGAAAGTCTGGTTCTCCGTGACTCATTTCGGGACGGCGGCGATTGCCGCGGCGCAGGATCAGGCGATGTCCCTCGCGGAGCTCGCCGAGCGGATCGTTCGTGAGAGCCCGGACATGGAAGTGCTGACGCCAGCGCAATTCGGGATCGTCTGCTTCCGGCTCAGGCCAAAGGGGATGACCGATCCCGAGGAGCTCAACGCGTTCAACGAACGCGTGAACGAGAAAGTGAACCGGACAGGCTTTGTGCTGATGTCGTCGACCCGACTGCGTGGCGCGCTGTCACTTCGCCTCTGCATCCCGGGCTATCGTACGACCGAGCAGGATGTGCGCGCGGTGCTCGACCTGGTGCGGGAAACAGCGCTCGGCCTCGGCCGGGGAAAACAATACGGCCCTCGACGATGAAGCCGAGAGCCGCCGTTGTAAGCCGTAAGCCGAGGCCGAGAGCCGAGGCAGTTAACCTACCGCCCGCGCGCTCCGCGAATCACGTCACGCGCCGAGCCCACTCGGCTCGATGCGCCTGAGGTGATCGAACCTCTCTCACGCGCCGAGCCGACGCCGGGATTTCGGCTACCGATGCTCGTCCCCGTGCTGCGCGGCGACGGGATGTTGACGACGGTCCCGCCAGTGCGCGGAATTGTGGTCGCCGGCACGAAGATCGGGCCGCGGGTCCGCCCACCGCGATGCAGCTCGCAGTTGTCGCCGTGCACGCCGCCACCACGAATCACGACGCCCACGCCGCCGCCGTACACGCCACCACTGCCGGTGCCATAGTCGCCCGCACCGCCGGTCTGCACGACGACGGGCTGCGGACGGGGCGCGATCGCCACGGGCTCGTTGCTCTCTTCAGGAGCGGGAGCGATGTCCATCACCTCGACTTCCTCTTCGGCTTCATCCGCCGCGGCGACTTCCATCACTGGCGTCGCACGAACCGTGGGGGTCTGCGAGCGCACGGCGCGCGGGCCAGCGCCCTTCTTTACAACAGGGGCTTGCTCAGGAGCGCCCTGCGGCTTCGTCTCCATCGAGCCGAGGAGCGACGAGTCGACCTTCGGGGTGGCAAGCGCCACGGTGGACGACGCGAGCTCGAGATCGCGAGCCAGTTCGCTCCCGACTTCGGTCGCCTTTGCATCACCGCACGCGGTTGCGCCGGCTGCAAAGAGGAGGGACGCGAGAGACAGCTTCATTGAGGTGCGCATGGATTCTCCAGTGGTACGCACCGTCCGTATTAGCAGCGACCGGACCGCTTACTAAACGAGAGAGCGAGCGGTTAACTCCAGCAGTTGTCCCGCAGGCAGGACAGGCAGTGTCCTCCCGATGGGACTTGGGTCACACCTTTGTCCCTACTTTGACATCATGCGCCTACCAGCCTTGCTGATGCTCGCGTCCCTTGTCGCCTGCGCGCCGGCGGACACCGGCGGCTCCATGAGCACTGCCGACAGCCAGGCGGCTGCCGCGGAAATCGAGAAGACCCTGCGCGACGCGTACGATCTGTCGAAGCCAGGGCTCACTGAGCGGATGCTGAGCCTCTATCCCGAGAACAGCCGCGTCATCTCGGCGAATAGCGGGCGGGCCATCACTTCGCGCGACACGCTCGATGCGGGAATCCGGTACTTCTGGGATAATGTGGGCGTGAACATGCGGAATCCGCGCTGGGAGTGGGAGCGGTTCTGGATCGATGTTCTAGGTCCCGGCGCAGCGGTGGCGACAGCGACATATCGCGTCCCACATCTGAACCCCAGCAACCAGCCGCACGTGATCGGCGGCGCGATGACCATGACCTTCGCCAGAAGGGGCGGACGGTGGGTAATAGTACAGGAACACCTGTCAGATCTGCCCCAAACGACAGATTCGTCTCAAACCAGCATGCAGCCACATGACCACCACTAAAACGACAGTTTCAGCAGTCTTTGCGGTGATTGCAGCCATTGGAGTGGTTTCGTGCAGCACGCAGCCATCTCCGTCGACGACCACAACTCCCGTCCCGGTTAGCGGGCCCGCCGCGCAGCCGCAGCCCCAACCAACAGTCCCCGCGCAGCCCATCGCTCCGGTGGACGTGGCGGCCCGGGTGGCGTCCTACAAGACCATCAAGCTCCAGCCGGACCTTTCCGGCCTGTCGCAGAACGAGCGCAACATGATTCCGCTGCTCGTCGACGCCGCGCGCGCCATGGATGAGGCCTACTGGGTCCAGGCGTATGGCGACAAGCAAGCGCTCCTGTCGTCGCTCACCGACCCGGCAATGCGAGCCTTTGCGTTGATCAACTACGGCCCGTGGGATCGGCTCGATAACAACCGTGTCTTCGTCCCCGGCGCTCCCGAGCATCCGCCCGGCAGCAATTTCTATCCGGCGAACATGACCAAGGCGGAGTTCGACGCCGAGGTGGCCAAGGGGGGTGCGCGCGCCGATTCCCTGAAATCGCTCTACACCATGGTGCGACGCGATGCGTCCGGTGCGCTGACCGCGATCCCGTACTCGCGATTCTTCGCGCCCCAGCATGAGCGTGCCGCGGCGCGACTCGAGCAGGCAGCGGCCCTCGCCGAAGATCCCGGGCTGCGCAACTACCTCACCCTCCGCGCTCGCGCCCTGCGAACCGATGATTATCAGCCGAGCGACATGGCGTGGATGGATATGAAGACGAACACCATCGAGATGGTGGTCGGTCCCATCGAGACGTACGACGATGAGTTGTACGGGTACAAGGCATCGCACGAGACCTTCGTCCTGGTGAAGGACCGGGAGTGGAGCGGCCGGCTGGCGCGCTATGCGACGCAGCTGCCGACGCTGCAGCGCGGCATTCCCGTGCCCGACGAATACAAGCAGGAGTCGCCCGGCTCAGACTCGGAGCTCAACGCGTACGACGTGGTCTACGTCTCCGGCCAGGCCAATGTCGGCGCGAAGACGATTGCGATCAACCTCCCGAACGACGAGGAGGTTCAGCTGAAGAAGGGCGCGCGTCGGCTGCAGCTGAAGAACGCGATGCGGGCGAAGTTCGATCACATCCTGCTGCCCATCGCACAGGAGCTCATCGTGCCGGATCAGCTGCGCAACGTCACCTTCGACGCCTTCTTCGAGAACGTGATGTTCCATGAAGTTGCGCACGGGCTGGGGATCAAGAACACGATCAACGGGAAGGGAACGGTGCGCGAAGCGCTGAAGGAGCGCGCCGGCTCACTCGAGGAAGGGAAGGCGGACATCCTGGGGCTGTACATGATCCGCCAGCTGCGCACGCAGAACGAGCTGCGCGGCGGGAGCATGGAAGACAACATGGTCTCGTTCCTCGCGAGCATCTTCCGCTCGGTGCGCTTCGGCGCCGGCAGTGCGCATGGCCGGGCAAATGTGGCGGCCATGAACTTCCTCGAGCGACGCGGGGCATTCACCCGCGAGCCGTCCGGCAAGTACCGCGTGAACTTTACCCGGATGCAGGAGGCGACGAACGAGATGGCGCGCGCGATCATCACCCTGCAGGGGAATGGCGACTACGAAGGCGTCGGCGCGTTCACCAGCGAGTACGGTGCGATCTCGCCGACCCTGCAGTCCGACCTCGCGCGACTCGCTGCGCGCGGGATTCCCCTGGATCTGGTGTACGAGCAGTAACGGCCTCGGCTCTCGGCTCTGAGCCTCGGTTCTCGGCCGACGGCAAGCTCGGCGTCTAGACGATGCTTTAGCCGAGGCCCTTGGCCGAGGCCGAGGCAATTACAGCAGAAACTCGCCGCGCGACACGAGCACCGACTCGCCGCCAACGCGCACGGCCGTGATCGCACCCGCGCGCTTATCCGTCTCCACCTCGAGAATGCTCGGCCGCCCCATCTCGAATCCCTGCTCCACCACCCAGCGCAGCGTCCCGTCCTGTCGCTTGTCGCGTCGCCCAAGGTAGCCACCGAATCCGGCGCAGGCGCTTCCCGTCGCAGGATCCTCCGGAACGCCGATGCTCGGCGCGAAC
This sequence comes from Gemmatimonadaceae bacterium, assembly GCA_035626995.1. Lineage (GTDB taxonomy): Bacteria > Gemmatimonadota > Gemmatimonadetes > Gemmatimonadales > Gemmatimonadaceae > DASPMP01. Next base: position 713 of record DASPMP010000057.1, on the reverse strand, counting down.
ATCCGCGCGCGGTAGTGCGAACCGGCGAGTTCCGGCTCGTTGCAGAACACGAACACCTTCGCCGTCACGTAGCCGCTGAGCAGGCGCTCGAACACGTCCAGTCGCACACGAGCCCGCGCCAGCGCGTCGCGGCTCTTCAGTGGCACGAAGAGGAACGGGACTCCACAGGACACGGCCTCCGGACCCCATTCACCGCTGAGCACCTCGCCGTCGCCGAGTCCGAGCGCCTTCGCGAGCTCTCCCGCGGATGGCGCGGGCGGGCCTACCTCCGGGAGCATCGCCACCGACAGCTGCGCGAAGCCGGGCGTCCCGTCCGTTGAGCGGATCGTGACGGGCACCGGGCCGACGCCTTCCTCGAAAACGATGCGCGTCTCGTCGCCGGTCAGCTTCAGGTCCCCGATGGTCGCGAGAATGAACGCGGTGCCTACCGTGGGATGACCGGCGAAGGGGAGCTCGCTCCCAGGCGTGAAGATCCGGACACGACGCGTGTGCTTCGGATCCGCCGGCGGAAGCACGAATGTCGTCTCGGAGAAGTTGAACTCGCGCGCGATCTTCGGCATCAGCGCTGGGTCGATGCCAGACGCGTCCGGGAAGACAGCGAGCTGGTTGCCGCCGAAACGTTGGTTGGTGAAGACGTCAGCGGTGAGGTACTTGAAGGAGGGCATGCGCGAAAAGCTAGCCGCGCGTGCCGAGAGCCGAGAGCCGAGAGCCGA
>DASPMP010000056.1:0-17017 GCA_035626995.1 Gemmatimonadaceae bacterium | reverse complement strand
CCTGGCAGACACCGCTCCGTGCACGACGGTGGTCGGTGTCGCCGAGAACATCGTGCAGAGCAACTATCAGCTGGGAGCGCCCAAGCTGTTTCACTACTATCTGTCGGTCGATCAGATCGGGCTGACCGGCCCGCGCTTCCTGCTGGTGAACGTGGCCGGCTCGCCGGCGATCGAGTCCGAGCGGGTGCGCAGGGCATTGCAGGCCGGCATGCCAGGGACGTCGTTTGTTACCGTGCGTCCGATGGAATCGCTGCTCGACGGCACGTACCGCACGTGGCGCCTGGGGGCGTCCATGTTCCTGTGCTTCGGGCTTCTCGCGCTCATCGTCGCGTCGGTAGGGCTCTACGGGCTGATCGGATACGAAGTCACCCAGCGCATGCATGAGCTGGGGGTGCGGGTCGCACTCGGCGCGCGCCGGCGGGACATCGTCGCGCTGGTGGTGGGGCGCACGATCAGGCTCGTCGTCGCAGGAATCGTGATCGGCGGCTCCGTGGCGTTGTTTGCGTCGCGCTGGCTGGAGCCGCTGCTCTTTCGGCAGTCGGTGACTGACGGGCGCGTCTACGGCCTCGTGGGCGCGACAATGCTAGTCGTCGCGATGATCGCGAGCGCGGCCCCGGCGTTTCGGGCGTCGCAGGCGGATCCTAACAGGAGTTTGCGAACCGATTGACCTGACCTTCATGGTTTAAGAAACCGCTAATCCAACGCAGAGGACGCGGACGACGCACACGGTTTGACTAACGGGAAGGTGGCGATTCACCAGTGGCAGCGTGCATCGCGACGGTATCGAACAGGGCACGCGCGACCTGCCATCGTGACTCGACCTTCAACCGCGCGAGGATCTGCTCGGCATGATTGCGCGCGGTGAAGCGGCTGATGCCCAGCCGCTCTGCGATCTCGGGATTCGTGCATTCCTCGGCGATCAGCAGCGCGACCTCGGCCTGCCGCATCGTCAGCCCGCACGCGTTCATGATCTGCTGTGGCGTGAGCGTTGAAACGTCGGGTGCGCTGGTTGCGGCCGGCGCCGGCGGAACCGACGCTGCGGCCCGTTCGCGAAGCACACGGCGACGCATCGCGTCCACCCGCGCCATCAGCTCGAGCGTGCGGAACGGCTTCGTGACGTAGTCGTCCGCGCCCAGGCGGAACCCTTCCACCTTATCGGAATCGGAGTCGCGCGCGGTCAGGATGAGCACGGGGCACCAATGTCCTTCGGCCCGCAGGCGCGAGAGCAACGCAAGGCCGTCGATCCCGGGGATGCCGAGGTCGAGGACGATGATGTCTGGGGGATCCGCGCGCACCATCGCGAGCGCCTGTCGTCCGTCACTCGCAACGGTCGCCTGATACCCCTCGCTGCGGAGATTCGTCCGGAGCGCGTCGGCCAGGTCATCGTGGTCCTCGACGATCAGGATGCGCAAACTCGGGCTCACGTCGTCGACGGCATTGGGGATGCTGGAGGGGGGCGGCTGTGACACGCCCGCAATCTGGCCGAAATGACAGTTGCCTGCCGACCGGAAGGGCGCCATGGGTGAGTGACCCATAGGCCGCTCGTGTCCGCCGCTGCATCTTATGTAGTGCGCCTCGATCAGCTGCGACAGACACTGCGGTCCGCCATGGCGCGCCGCGGCCGGGAAACCCTCGCCTGGCTCGCCATCGGCGGAACGCTGGTGGCAATGTTCCTCACGGCGCATCAGGTGCGCCAGGGCTGGGCGGAGCGCCGTCTGGCTGCCGAGCGTGGCGTTCGCGACCAGCTGACCACCGCCGCGGTGCTCATCGGCACCGAGGCCGCAAAGATGAGCGCCCTCGAGCTGCGCGCGCTCCTCTGGCCGGTGCTCGGCGCGAATGCCGCGCCGAACCATCGGCCGCTGACCCTGGACGGTTTCGCGCGCGCCGGCGCGAGCGTGTTCGCGGTGATGAACGACGACAGCGGTGGCGCCCTGCCCGGCTACTTCCGTCTCGCGCGCAACGGCCAGGGCAAGTGGACGACGGCGGAGCTGCGCGGCGCAATCGCGGGCGACTCTGTCTATTCGCGCGTGGTGCTCGACGAGGTTCGTCGGTGGACCGGTCGCGTCGACCTGGACACGCCACGGAGCAACATCGGCTTGCTCCGCCCGAGCGTGCGCGATGTGCCCTTCGTCGTCGTCATGGCACCGGAGCGCGGAGCAGACGGGCGTGCCGTCGCACTGTTTGGCGTCGCGTATGCGCGCACCGTCGCACTCCGCACGCATGTGGGGCACGTGCTGCACGGAGTGTCGCTGCTCCCCTCGCGGTCGCGCGAGGCGACGGACAGTACGAGGGACAACGGCAACGCGGTCACCAGGGTGGACAACGCGCGCCTCGCCGTGCGCCTGCGGTACGCGTCCGGGTTACGCGACAACGTTTCGCCTGCCGCGGCAGACGACGTAGTCTGGCAATCCGCGTTCGTCGCCACGCGCGACATCGGCGGACCTGACGGCGGGTTCACGGTAGAGGTGGCGCTGCCTGAGCATATGGGGCAACGCTACGTGGCGGCGGCGACGCCCCTGGGTAATGAGCGGCTGATGCTCGGTGGCGTGCTGCTGCTCGGTGTTGGATTCGCGGGGGCTGCGGCGCTGGGGCTGCGGCGGCAGTACAAGCTCGCCGAGGCGCGCCGCACATTCGTGGCGGCGGTGTCGCACGAGCTTCGCACGCCGCTGGCGCACGTGAACGCGCTGAGTGAGACGCTGCTGCTGGGACGCGCGGAGTCGCCCGAGCAGGCGCAGCGCTGGCTGCGCGCGATCCATCGCGAGGGGCGGCGTCTGAGCGTGCTGACGGAGAACGTGCTGCTGCACGCGCGCGGGGAGCGGAGCGGCGTGCGCGCCGCCCCACAGTGGACGGACGTCGGCGCGGTGGCGCACGATGCCGTGAGCATCGTCGAGGCACAGGCGCAGGCACGCTCGGCGCGCATCGTCGTCACGGGGACGGCAGTGAATGGAGCGCGCGCATGGGTGGACGCGAACGCCATGCGACAGATCGTCATCAATTTCATTGAGAATGCATTGAAGTTCGGCCCCGACGGCCAGACGGTCACGGTCACGCTCGATCTCGTGCGGGCACCGGTGCCTGGTGGCGCGGACGGTTTGCTGTACTTGAGTGTCGATGACGAAGGCCCGGGGGTCCCGGCTGCAGATCGCGAGCGGATATGGCAGCCGTTCGTGCGGCTCGCTGAAGGCGGGAGTGCGCCGGCGGGCACGGGGCTGGGGCTGAGTGTCGTGCGGCAGCTGGTCGAGGAGCTCGGCGGCCGCTGGTCGGTGTACGACGCGCCGGACGGCGGTGCGAGGTTCCGCGTCGAGCTGCCGCTCGCAGCGGCCGCGCCCCGTGTCGCGGAAGATGGGTCACTGCACCATGCCCACGGTTTTGGAGGAGCGTAGGATGCGGCTCCTTCAATCCTGGTGCGTGCAATGCCGCAGTGCCGTTATGCCCTCGCGTTCGTTGCGTTAGTCGCGTCTTCTTCTGCTGCCGGAGCACAGGCCAGCAGCGCATCCGCCACGCCGCTGCACCTGGCCGCGAGCCAGTTCGAGTTCGCGGCATCCGGCGACACACAGCCGCTCCCGAAGCCGCTCCGCGTTCATAACGGAGGCAGCGCGCGGTTCACCGACGTGCGAGTAACACGGCTCGTATACGCGGACTCGGCGAGCGGCGCGGCATGGCTGATCGCTCAGCCGCGCCAGACTTCCGTTGCGCCGGACGAGCTCGCGACCGTTGGCACGCTGTGCGTCGACGCCGCCGGGCTGAAAGCTGGCACCTATCGGGCGACAGCGGCCGTTGCCGCGCGCGAAGTGCCGGAGCCCGTGGCCTTCACGATCACGCTCGTCGTGACCGATGCCGGCGCGCCAGCCAGCGATACAGCCAAACGCTGCGCAATCCCAGTCACGAAGTAGCCCGACGCTCGGCCGGGCGCGTCACGATCCATCACATCTCACGGAGATCCATCATGTCGAAATACTCTTTTCCCAGCCTCATCGTCCTCTGCGCACTGGCAGCGTGCACCGACAGCAGCACGCGCAGCACGTTGACGGCCCCGGATGCGGGGCAGGCCAGCCTCGCGATCGCTGGTCGCGCATCCGGTCACATCGGCTTCAACTTCGGCGCACCGACCATCGGCCTGTTGAGCGAACGGTACTCCTTCACGGCACTGAGCACCGACCCGGCGACATTCGGAGCGAACGGGCAGTTCGAGCTGATGCTGACCGCGGCGACGGGAGTGGAGCAGAAGTTTCACGGCGACGTGATCTGCATGGATATCGTCGGCAACACCGCGAGGATGGCGGGGCAGCTGACCAAGGTCTGGATCAACAACGTGCAGCGTCCGATCACGGGTGCCACGCATGTCATCTGGACGGTGCAGGACAATGGTGAGGGGCAGGGCATTACGGACTTCGGGTCGCCAATGTTCTTCAATAATGCGGCGAACGCCCAGCAGCATTGCGCGGTGGGCTTTACCCCGCCGACGTTCTCCAACCAGGAAGGGAACGTCCAGGTCCAGCCCTGAGCAGCATGGGGAGTGACGGGTGGCGTGGCGGCGGTTCCTTCCGCTGCCACGCCGTTCGGCGCTGGAGCAGACGACCTCTGAGGGGCTAACATTCGCGTAGCTGACACATGTCATTACTCACGCGGACCCCTTCGAACTCGGGCAGCTGAAGATGCAGACTTTCCGACTCGCGCTGACGTCAGTCTTGCTGGCTCTTGGTGCACGCGTCGCTGAGCCTCAGACGAGCGGAACCCCGAACCCTCGCGCCCCGATCGAGAAGAAGTCGCGACCGATGGTGTGGCAGCCCGGGCCGGAGGGCAGACAGGTGCCGCTGTGGCCGGAGGATCTCGCCATTCAGAAACCCGAAGTCGACCGACCCGAGGAGGTCGGCAACGGCTCCAGGCTGGTTGCGGGACGGCCCTGGCACTGGGCGAGCTACGTCTCGCGTCCCACCATGATCGTGTACCCGCCGAAGGGACGGAACACCCGCGCGGCGATGCTGGTGTTGCCCGGTGGTGGATACCAGGCGGTCGCCATGGATCTCGAAGGGACGGAGATCTGCGACTGGATCACGAGGCAGGGCGTCACGTGCATCGTATTGAAGTACAGAACCCCGCAAACGTGGGTGAGAAACGGCGTCGAGAAGGCGCCGACGGTGCAGCTTCCGCTGCAGGACGCGCAGCGTGCGATCGGCTTGCTCCGACACGGCGCGGCGTCGTACAACATCGATCGGCAGAAGATCGGCGTCATCGGCTTCTCTGCCGGCGGGCACCTCGCCGCGGCGGTGAGCAACGCGGAGAAACGCATTTACACGGCGGTCGACGAATCCGATCGTGTGTCTTCACGTCCTGACTTCGCCATTCTGCTCTACCCGGGACACCTGTGGGCTGGAGGCAGGCCGAAGACCAACCTGAAGCTTTCTCCGTGGGTCGAGATCAGCGCGAACGCGCCGCCGACGTTGTTGATTCACAGCATGAATGATCCCACCGATGATGTCCGGCATTCCATGGCCTATGGTCTGGCCCTGAACGAGGCGGGGGTCAACGTCGAGATGCATCTTTATGCCACTGGTGGTCACGCGTTCGGGATGCGTCCAACTGCCGATGCCATCACGACGGAATGGCCCAGGCTCGTGGAGCAGTGGTTACGTACCATCAAAGTGTTCTGAGAAATGGCGAAATTTGTATTCGGGATGAACCAGTCGCTCGACGGGTACGTCGATCACACGGCGTTCGCGCCGGGGCCCACTCTCTTCCGGCATTTCATCAAAGAGGCGGAGGGGCAGGCCGGCAGCGTGTATGGGCGCTGCATGTATGAGATCATGCGGTACTGGGACGACGATCATCCGGAGTGGGATGACGCAGAGCGGGCCTTCGCGTCCGCGTGGCGTCGGCAACCGAAATGGGTCGTCTCCCGCTCGCTGAAGTCGGTCGGCCCGAACGCCACACTGGTGAGTGATGGTCTCGAGCGTGCAATGCGCGACATCAAGGCCGAGCGTGATGGCGAGATCGAAGTTGCCGGGCCAGAGCTGGCGCGCAGCCTCACCGAACTTGGCCTGATCGATGAATACCGGATCTACCTGCATCCCGTCGTCGTTGGGCAGGGCAAGCCATACTTCGCCGGCCCTCGGCCGCCGCTTCGCCTGGTGACGTGCGACCGGATGGGTGAGGATGTGCTCCGGTTGGCCTACGTTCCCGCCTGATCTCATCGTTCACCTGGAGTCCCATGTCCCGACTGGTCGTACGCGCCTTCACTGTCTCGCTCGACGGATACGGCGCCGGGCCGAACCAGACCAAAGAGGCTCCGCTGGGAGAGGGGGGCGAGGAGCTGCACGAGTGGCTCGTCGGCACGCGCTTCTTCAAGCAGATGGGCAAGCGCGAGGGCGGGAGCACCGGCATCGATAACGATTTCGCCGAAATGGGAATGGCGAACATGGGCGCGTTCATTCTCGGTCGTAACATGTTTGGCCCGATACGCGGCCCATGGCCCGATGAATCGTGGCGTGGATGGTGGGGAAAGAATCCTCCGTATCACACGCCGACGTTTGTCCTTACGCACCACGCGCGTCCGCCCCAGGAGATGGAAGGTGGGACCGTCTTCGATTTCGTGACGGACGGTATCCGCGCGGCGCTGGACCAGGCGCGATCCGCAGCCGGCGACAAGGACATCCGGCTGCTCGGCGGTGCCGGCACCATCCGGCAGTATCTCGAAGCCGGCCTGGTGGACGAGATGCACATCGCGGTGTCGCCGCGCCTTCTCGGCGCCGGAGAACCCCTGTTCGCCGGCCTGGATCTACCCAAGCTTGGCTATCGCACCGTCAGCAGCACAGCAGGCGCACAGGCGGTGCACTACATCATCGGTCGATGACCAAGGGCGTCCTCACGGGCGCAGGCTATTCCGGGGCGCCTCTCGCGGCGAAGCTTGGGGTGAAAGACGGAGTCCGCATCCTGCTCCGGAATGCGCCTGCGGACTACCGGTCATGGTTGGGGGAGCCGGCGGGCGTGACATTTGTCGCACGCGCAGACTCGAAGGTCGACATCGCACACGTCTTCGCCACGCGTCGCGCGGTACTGCTCGACGAGCTTCAGCGGTTGCGCACGCGCCTTCGCCCGGACGCCGCGGTCTGGGTCTCGTGGCCGAAGAAGGCGTCCAGGGTACCTACGGATATCACTGAGGACGCGATTCGTGCGATCGCGTTGCCCATGGGCTTCGTGGACATCAAGGTGTGCGCTGTGACCGACGTCTGGTCTGGCCTGAAGCTGGTCGTGCGCAAGGAACTTCGGTGACGGCGCGAGTGCTCAGTGTGTCACTCGACGCGCAGTGTGTGGGCAGGATCCACGAGTGCCGCACGGCGCGCGGGTAGCCACGTCGCACCGGCCGCCACCAGCAGCAGCACGAGGGCGACGCCAGCTCCGACCATCCAGATATCGACACTGGGAGCGATCAGGCCGGTCTGCGTGAGCAGGAGCTTCAGCGCGATCATGCTGAGCGGCAGCCCGATGACGAGCGCAATCACGCCGAGCCGCACGCCGGAGGCCAGGAACATGCGGGCGACGCGCGTGGGCATGGCGCCCAGGGCGATCCGGATCCCGATCTCACGGGTGCGCTGGCGCACGGCGAGTGCGATGACCCCATAGAGCCCGAGCGACGCGAGCAACAGCGCCAGCGCTCCTCCAGCGCCCACCAGCGCCGCGCCCGTGATTGTCTCGACGCGCTGGCTCTCATCCGCGTGCGCCAGCGTCAGCAGTCTCGAAACGGGAAGCCCGGGCGCCAGCTCGCGCACCATGCGCCTCAGGGTGGGGAGGAACGCTTCGGCGTCGCCGCGGGTGCGCACGAGCAACGCCTCGCGCCGCCACTCCTTGCCGTGCGCGCTGAACACATTCATCGAGTCCAGTCCGGCGGTGGTCGCGCGGCTCGCGTCGTACACCCCCACCACGACCATGTCCACGGTGTCGCGGTCCCCCGGCGATGCGAGCATCCGACCGATGGGGTGGGCGTTGCCCCACAGGGATCGCGCCAGCTGGCTGCCGATTACCACGGGCCACGGACGTCCGACAGTATCGGCGAGCGTGACGTCGCGGCCAAGCAGGAGGGGAATGTCCTGCACTGCCATCCAGCCTGGCGCCGCGCCGAAGACGCGTAGCGTCGCGAAGGAGGTGTCGATCGATCCGCCGTCGCCTGGAACGGGCGCGAGGAAGCGGCGCACCATGTGCCAGGATGCGTCCGGAACGACGCTCACGACCTCAGGATGCATCGCGAGCCGGGGCACCAGGGAATCCACCGCCTCGCGTCGCTGTGACGGCGCGCCCGTGCGGTTCAGCGGGCGGAAGGTAATCCTGGCCACGTGCTGGCTCACTTCGGGACGCAGCGGCTTGTAGTCGGCGAGGACCATCGACAGCGATGCGCCCAGCATCACCAGGAGCGGCAGCGAGAAGACGATCTGTGCGACGACGAAGCCGCGCTGCAACCGCGACTGGCGGGTGGCTCCCGCACTCGAGTCGCGGAGCGCGGTCGCCACACCGGCGCGCGTGGCGTGCAGCGCGGGAGACAACCCGAATATCACTCCCGTGCCAATCGCGACCAGCATTGTGTACGCCAGGGTCAACGCGTCGGGAAGCGCGCGATTCCCGTCGACGGTGCCGCCGGGGCCGGCGAGCAGCCACAGCATCCACCAGCAGACGAGGAGTCCTGCCGACCCACCCGCAACTGCGAGCAGCGTCGCTTCCGTGACCAACTGGCGCAGGATCCGGCCGCGCGACGCGCCGAGCGACAGGCGCACCGCGATCTCCTGCCGGCGCGCGACCGCCGCGGCAACCATGAGTGAACTGACATTGGTGCATGTGACGAGCAGCAGGAGCAGCCCGACCGCCGCAAGTGCGGCAAACATCGGCTTCAATTCATAGCTTTCGGGGAGCAGGGCGTGCATCGAGTACGCATCGACGGCACGCGTCATCCCCACGCGTTCCGCGGAATCCGGCAGGGAGCGCGTCACCACCAGCCGGGCGACTGCGGTCGCGCGATCGCGCTCGACGTTCGGGGCCAGGCGCGCGAACGCCTCCATGCTGGGCTCGTCCAGGAGCCAGCGCGCCGGGACGCGTGCAATCTCGGCGCGCGCGCTGACCGGCATGAACAGCGCGGGCCGGTCCATCTGACGCAGCGCGCCCTGAAACGCGGGGGGCGCCACGCCAACGACGTGCACCGGCACTTCATTCACCATGATTCGCTGCCCGACGGCTGTCGTCGGAGTGCCGTAGAGTCGCTCCGCCCATTCCCAGGCCATGACCGCGGAGAGGTCTGCCTCGCCATCGCCCGGCTTCGCGAATCCCGTCCCCGCCGCGATTCCGACACCAAGGGCGGGGAAGTATCCTGGCGTGACGAAATGCGCGCGCACGCCGCGCGCGCCGATGCTGTCCGCCGCGTTGATCACGACGTCGTGCGCCAGCCATCCGTTCACGGCAGCGAACGTTTCAGTGTTGCTGGCGAGCGTCGCGATCTCCGCATTCGAGAATCCGCGCGGTCGCCAGGCGCTGGTGGGTGTGGCTCGCTGTTCGACGCGCAGCAACACGACGGCGTCGTCGACGTCGATGATGGGCGCTGGCCGCAGCATCTGCGACTGGATGGTGGTGACGAGTGCCGTGTTCGCGCCGATGCCCAGCGCGAAGACACTCACGATGATTGCGACGGTGACCTTGTTCCGGCTGAAATAGCGCCGCGCGAAATGCAGGTCACCTCGCAACCCGTCGATCCAGCGATTGAATGGAGACGAAGACATTGAGCCTACCTCCCGCGCCGGGTCCAGAGCACGAGGACACCGCAGTCGCTGTAGCGTGCAAACTCCATCGGCACCTGCGCCCCCCGGGCATACCACTCCACTGCTTCGAGGCTCATGATCGGGAAATCGCGTGAGAGATTGACCAGTGGATCTCTGGAACCGGAACGATAGATGATCTGGCGATCGAGCCATACCGTGGAGAAGCACGCGGCGCCGCCGTTGCTGTCCATCCGATTGGCGATCGTCGCGTACTGCTCGTTGCCCCTGTGGACGATGCGGAGGCCGCGAAGCTCGCGCGCGAGGTCACCGAGGCGTCTTCCCTCCGAGCGCCGCAGCACAACGGAATCGAGAAAGCTGCCGAGTCCGAGTCGGCGGCGCTCCTCGAACGCCTCGAGCCCGGTGCCGCGCGGCGTGGGCGCCTTCACGGTCACTGGATCGAGCTGCTGCGCGTCAGCGACGATCAGCGTGATATCCCGGGTGAGAGTGTCGCGATCGTCCAGCCGGATCGTCGAGCGCGTGGGATGATAGCCGAGCAGCCTGTAGAGGACGCTGAAGTCGCCGCGTCGTGCCTCGATGCGGTAGCGTCCCGCGCTATCGGTGCGCGTGCCGTACTGCGTGCCTTCCATGATGACGTCCACTCCCGCGACCCCTCGGCCGGTGGTGTCCGACACGACGCCGCGCAACAGCTGCGCATCGGCAGCCGACCACGCGCACGATGCCGCGACGAGAACCAGGATGCTCCGGACGCTCACTGGCATGAGCAATTGTATACTGTGGAGTCGAGCGTCCGCCAGAGTGACCCATATATTGCCGCGCATGTTCTCTCTCTCCCTCGATGACTTCCGCGCCGTGCGCGAGCGCATCGCGCCGCACATCAAGCACACGCCGCTCCTGACGTCGCGCCAGCTGAGCGACGCCACGGGTTACGACACGCGCCTCAAGGCGGAGCTGTTCCAGCGCGTGGGCTCGTACAAGATCCGCGGGCCGCTGAACAAGTTCGCGCTGATGCCGGACGAGCAGAAACGTCGCGGCGTGGTGTGCTCGTCGGCGGGGAACCACGCGCAGGGCGTCGCGCTCGCGGCGAAGTTCCATGGGATCCGCGCGGTGATCTGCATGGCGACGAACGCGACACCGTCGAAGATCGAAGCGACGAAGGTGTACGGCGGCGAAGTGGTGCTGCATGGCAGCATCTGGGACGAAGCCAACGAGAAGGCGAAGGAGCTGGTGCGCACCGAGGGTCTCACCTACGTCCATCCGTTCGACGACGAGCAGCTCATCGCGGGGCAGGGGACCGTCGGTCTCGAGATCGTCCAGGACTGGCCGGACGTGGACGCGATCGTTGTCCCCATCGGCGGGGGCGGGTTGATCTCCGGCGTGTCGATGGCCGCGAAAGCGTTCAATCCCGCGATCAAGGTGATCGGTGTCGAGAGCTCTGACGGGCCGGCGATGCAGGCGAGCGTCCGCGCGGGAAAGCTCGAGACCATCGAATGTCGCACGGTCATCGACGGGCTGCGCGTCCGACGCGTGGGAGAAACCAACTTCTCCGTGGTGCAGCGCTATGTGGACGACATCGTGACGCTGCCCGACAAGGAAATCTTCGAGGCAATGCTCTGGGTGATGGAGCGCGCCAAGCTGGTTGTGGAAGGAGCGGCTGCGGCACCGGTGGGCGCACTGCTCCACGGGCTCATCAAGCTTCCGACCGGATCGCGCGTTGCGGCCGTGCTTTCCGGCGGGAACGTCAATCTGTCGCAGTTGCGTGGAATGTCCTGGAACTAACGGCTTTTCGGCCAAGGGCTGACTGCCAAGAGCTAAGTGCCAAGAGCTAAGTGCCAAGAGCTAAGTGCCAAGGGCTGACTGCCAAGAGCCAGCTTCTCACTTCCCACCTCCCCCTTTCCACATGACTACTGCGGAATTTTTCCCGCCACGGTCCCGCATCCTCGTTGGCATCGCCATCGTGCTCGTCTCGGCGGGGCTGACGTACGGGCGGTGGTATGCCGCCGAGCAGCCCATCAGGACGCTGCGGTATTTCGAGGCCAATCGCAGCCCCGGTGATTCCGCAGGCTACGCGAGCGCGCTATACCACGCGTCACCTGCACTGCGGGAGCACGCCAACCGATGGACGCCCCTGGGCTATGGCACGACGGGAATTATCGGCATCCTCTTCGGCGCCGGGATGCTCGTGACCGCGCTGCGACGCAACGGCGGAGCCTGACGCGGATCGGCCAGGCTCCGCGTCGATTCAGTGGCGCGAGATCTGCCCGCGAATCTCGCCGGCCGTATTGTTCGCCGTATGAACGTTGACGTATGCTCGGCCGGTATTCAGGTACTCTATGAGAAGGTCCGGATCGACTCGCAGGATACCAGTCGGACTCACCGTGAGGTCATCCAGGTCGAACGACGCGCTGACGATTGTACCCGTGCGCGCCCCGGCGGCGATGACCGCAGTCATCGAAGGCACGAAGTCCAGGATGACGCCGGCAATCTCACCGGGATCCGCGGGGCCATGAATGTGCGCCATGGTGACGTCCGAGGTCAGGTTGCCACTGACGACCACGCTGACCGTGAGCACTCGGTCTTCGAGGACGATGTCCGCGTCGCCCGTCGCCGTCGGTGACCCGGTGGGAGCAGGCACCTCCTGGGCTGCCGTCAGGTTCGCTTCGTAATCTTCATCATCGTCGTCATCATCGCTGCAGCCAGCCATCACGGCGGACAGCAGGAATAGCACGACGGCGCTCCGAACGTTGAGCTTGCGCATTACTCCTCCAAACGCGGGTGATGAGGACCAGTGCGCGTCGGACGCAATTTGAGTGCTTTAACGGCTCTCGGCTCTCGGCTCTCCGCTCTCGGCTCTCGGCCTCGGCAGTAAGCCCTGGGTCGTTAGCCCTTGGCAGTAAGCCCTTGGCAGTAAGCAGTTGGCAGTAAGCAGTTGGCCCTAAGCTCCTGGTCCAAGTTCTTGGCGCACATGCTGCAGCATGTCCAATGACTCCCGGACACGAGGTCAGCCCATGCATCGCCGCCGTTCCATCATCACCGCGCTGGTCATCGCGGCCGCGCTGCCGTTTGGCGCAGAAGCGCAGGACTCCTGCGCAGCGGTTGCGTCAAACACCTCGAACGTGTCGCGCGAGGAGTCGGACCGGGAAGCCCAGGGCACCATTGTTGAGGCTCGGCGTGTTAGCGGTGATTTCGAGAAGTGTCGCACCCTCGGTATCGCGATCCACCAGACCCGATCGGTCACAACGGCGAAATTGCTCTTCGAAGCAGCCACGGCGCTGGACGGAGATTTCGAGCTCGCGGAAATCCTGATCGCCTCGGCGATGCGTGGGCTGCTCGAGGCGCGGACGGCAGACGCATATTTCGCGGCGACGCGCACGATCGAGTCGGACTTCCAGAAGGCGCGGGCGCTGGCTGCCGCTCTTCGGGCGAAACCCGATGACGCGGCCGTGGTTCACGGGGTGCTACGCACCGCACCGGCAGTGGCCGACGACTTCCAGCTTGCATCCCTTCTCGTCGCGGCGGCAAACGCCGCGCCGATTCGGGGAACCGCACGTGAGTTGTACGGCGCCGCGGCGCGGACGCTCCAGAACCAGTGGGAATACCGCCGGGCGATGCACGCGTTGAGTCGTTAGGACGCGAGAGCCGAGAGCCGAGAGCCGAGAGCCGAGAGCCGAGTAAACGTTCGTCGCCGTACACTAGTGGTGCAGATGTTGCAGCGAACGCCCCGGATATTTCCCGCCTCCCGTACGGATGACCTCACCCACCAGAGACGCACTCATCGCGGACCTATCCCGCCGCCTTCGGCCCATGTGCGCCGAGTGGCCGGAACACGAGTTCATTGAGCTCATCGAGCGAATCGCCGATGTGACAATGAAATACAACGTGGCTGGCCTTTCGATCAGCTCCTACGACCGTCGCGCCGCCGACCGCCTGATCGACGACCTCAAGGCATCACTTGCCGAGAGTGAAGCGCGGAAGCGCGAAGAGGACGAGGACGGCTAACAGCCTCGGCGCGACAAGCCGACAAGCCGACAAGCCAACACAAGCCGTTAGCCCTCTCTTACCGGCATCTTCAGCGTAAACGTCGACCCTTTCCCGACTTCACTCACCGCCGTCAGGTCGCCTCCCATTCCGCGCGCCAGGTCGCGGCTGATGGCCAGGCCGAGCCCCACGCCGTCCTGCGGTCGAGTGAAGCGCGAGTTCACCTGGACGAAGGGCTCGAAAATCTCCTGAAGCTTGTCGGTCGGAATCCCCTTGCCGGTGTCGCTCACGCTGAACTGCACGTCGTTCGCCACCCGCTCGCACCTCACGCTGATCGTTCCGCCGCGCGGGGTGAACTTGATGGAGTTGCTTACGAGGTTGATGAGGATCTGCTGGAGCTTTTCCCGGTCCGCCCACACCATCAGGTCGTCGGGGCAGGGCGCGACGATGTAATTGAGCCCGCGCGTCTCGATCTGCGGCGTGGTCAGCGCCTCGATGGTCTGGAGCACCGACTTCACCCGGTGCGACGCGTTGTTGTACACCACACGTCCCGTCTCCAGCCGCGCGAAGTTCATGATGTCGTTGATGAGCCCCAGCAGATGCTGCTGGCTGCGACGGATGCGTTCGAGATCCTCGACCTGCTCCCCGGTCACCGGACCCTTGATCCCCATCTGCAGGATTTCCGCGTAGCCGCCGATGGCGTTCAGGGGTGTGCGCAGCTCGTGGCTCATCACCGCAAGGAATTCCATCTTCGCCTTGTTCGCGGCTTCGGCCTTCGCCTGGGCGACCTCCGCCGCGGCGAGCTTCCGCTTGCGGTCTTCCGCCTCGCGCCTGTCCGTGATGTCCGCACCGAAGAGCACGATGCTCTGCAGCGCGCCGTTGGCGGCGTAGCGGTTCGCCGAGTTCCAGGCGATCCAGCGGGTGCGTCCGTCGCGGGTGCGCATGGGCAGTTCGTAACCGGTGACGTCGCGGACCTCCAGCTCGCGGATGAACTGCTCCTGCTGCACCCGGTGATCGTCGCCGATGGCGACCTGCCAGAAGTTGCGCTCATCGAGCAGCGCAGGATCGAAACCGAGGATGATGCGCACGGCTTCGTTGACCAGGAGCACCGTGCCCTCGGGAGTGAGCTCGCAGACGATGGACGGCGCGCGGAAGATCAGGTCGCGATGCCGCGCTTCGGATCGCGCGAGCGCTTCCTGCGCGCGGCCGAGCAGGATGGGAACCGACGTCGCCGGATCGAGCACCGCGTCCACCTGTCCACCGGTCAACGCCGACAGCGCACCTTCGGCGTCGCGGATGGTCCTGACGATCCGCGCCACGTGCTCCTGATACTCGGAATTGTCAGCGTGCGGCAGCGTATCGCGCTGCTCGCTACTCATGGGCGTCTCCAGCAACCGGAAGGCCGGGGGTGAACCCCAGCGCGTCGAGCACGCTGCGACGATCGGCAAGCGTACCAACCACGGTGCATTGCGGCGCCGGCGCAACCTTCACGAGCGTGGGGGTCACGATCACGCCATCCGCCAGCGCGCGACGGGGCTCAGCGAGACAATCCACGACCTCGACGACATAGCTGTCGCGGTCCATCTCCGAGAGCAGGTCGTAGAGGTTGGCGCGGGCGGTGAGGGAGTTCGGCGCTCCGGATACGACGTAGAGCCGCAGCGAGAGTTTCGCGGCGGCTGTGGCGACAGGAGCGGGAGTGGTGCTCACCGGCCTCGGGCTCTCGGCCCTCGGCTCTCGGCTCTCGGCCTCGGCTCTCGGCCACGGCTGCTCCCATCGTCGTCGGCGGTGCGTCGACGCAAAACGGCGCGGTGTCCTTCGGCACGACGGTCCTGTCGCGCAATCTCTTCCCGTTCCGAGCGCTCGAGCTCAGCGCGATGCGCATCGAGCTCGCGCTGCAATCCGGCGATGCGCGCGGCCAGCTCCGCCTCCGCGGCCCGGAGCTGCGTGCGCCGCCGCTGCGTCTCCTCGACGCGCGCACGCTCCTGCTCCAGCTCCGCCTGCTCGTGCTCCCAGCGCGCGGTGCCGACGAGCACTTCGCCACCGGCGCTGTATACGTCGGCCAGGTTCACGCCGTCGTTCGACAGGATCAGTTCGCGCACCTGGCTCGAGTGCTTCATTCCGCGTGATTTCACGATGGTCAGCGTGCGATTGCGCTCGCCTCCCTTCACGAGGTACGCGAGGTGGATCCAGGTGTCGGCGATGGTCGAGATCTGGGTGGACGTGGCCTCGTGATCGGGCTCGTCGCTGGCCACGAGGCTGGTCACGATGGTCGTGATCCCGCGCGACTTGGCCAGGTCGATGACCCGCACGGACGCGTGCGACGCGGCCACCGGCCCGCCGGTCTTCGCCAGCGCCGAGATGGGATCGACGACGAGCACCTGCGGCATGTGCTCGTCGAGCAGCGCCTTGATGGAGAGCAGATGCTCCTCGGCGCCCTGGGACTCGGTGCGGACCGAGTGAATGCGAAGCGCCCCGGACTTCACATGCGGCGCGAGATCCAGCCCCACGGACTTGAGGTTGCGCACGTACTGCGCGGCGCCTTCATCGAAGCTGAGCACGACAGCCCGTTCACCGCGGCGGCACGCCTCGCCAGCGCATGCGGCGGACAGTGTGGTCTTCGCGGTGCCCGGCGCGCCGGAAATCAGGACCGCCGATCCGCGATAGTAGCCGCCGGCGAGCATCGTATCGAGTCGCCCGATTCCGCTGGAAGTACGCTCGCTCGATGCCGGAACGTCGAGCGACTTCGGTCCGAAGGTGGAGACGTGGATGCCGTCGCGGGCGATGATCAGCGGAAACTCGGCCTCCGCGAAGCTGGAGCCGCGGTACTTCATGATCCGCACGGTGCGGATGGACACGCGGTCCAGCAGCCGGTGATTGAACAGCACCACGCAGTCCACCATGAACTGCATGAACGCGTACCGCTCCGTGCTGGGCCGGTCTGCTTCCGCGGCCTTCGCGGTAATGATCCCCGTGAGCCCTTCGCTCTGAAGCCAGTCGTAGATGCGGTACATCTCGCGACGCTCGGCGTTCTGGTCGCCGAGGAGGGTGAGGAGAACGTCGATGCCGTCGAAGACGACGCGTGTCGCCTGCATCTCTTTCGCCTTGTCGCTGATCTGGGCGAGCATTCCGGAGAGGTCGAAGGCGCCGGACTGGACGACCGTCGGGGACAGGCGCGCGTCGAGGAAGAAGAGCCGCTCGCGCTCGAGGCGTTCGAGGTCCCAGCCGAAGGTGGCGGCGTTGGCGACGATCTGGCGGGAGTTTTCCTCGAAGGCGACGAAGATCGCAGG
>DASPMP010000055.1:0-2315 GCA_035626995.1 Gemmatimonadaceae bacterium | reverse complement strand
GCGCGTGGCGATCGAATCCGCCAGCTCCTCGAGGTAGAACAGCGACGGCGACTCCATCGCGGCGCGCACCTGCGCGTACAGCCGGCGATAATCGACGATCGGTTGTCCTCGGATCACCCAGGCGGTGAGGTCCACCTCGAGCGGCTGCGCATGCTCGCGCTCGTGCGGCAGCACTCCAACAAGCGTATGGAAGCGCATCCCCCGCAGGGTGATTTCATCCAGGGTGAGCATGCGCGAAAGCTAGAGGCGCCGCCGGTCCAACGCGCACGTCGGTCAGGCAGCGTCGATCGCGCGGCGAAGCTCTCGCACGAGTTCGGCCGCCCGCTCGACACTCTCTTCCGCTGCCTTCACCACGGCGCTCCCGACGACCACACCGTCAGCCATGCGGGCGACGGCCGCGGCCTGCTCGCCGGTCGAAACGCCGAAGCCGACACAGATTGGCAGCCGCGTCGCTTCCCGCAGTCGCGCGATCGTGGCTGGCAAGTCCGGTGGGAGCGCTGCGCGCGCGCCCGTAACGCCAAGTCGACTGATGAGGTACACGAACCCGCTACCGTGTTGCGCGATGTCGCTCATGCGCTCGGTCGGCGTCGTGGGCGCGACGAGGCGCACGAACGCGAGCGGGCCCGCTGAGAGGCGAGACTCGAGCTCCGGGTCCGATCCCACTGGAAGGTCCGTCACGAGCAGGCCATGGGAGCCAGCGGCTGCAGCGCGCGTCAGCGCATCCGGCCCCGCGGCGAGTATCGGATTCAGGTAGCTGAACAGGACCACTGATGCCTTCAACCGAGCGGCAGCGATGAGGTCCAGCGCTCGATCAAAGGTCATTCCATGTTCCAGCGCGCGTTGTGAGCTCGCCTGGATCACCGGGCCGTCCGCCATGGGATCGGAGAAAGGAATGCCCACTTCGATGACGTCTGCACCCGCGTCGTCCAGCGCCGTGAGCAGCGCCGCCGAGCGTTCCGGATCCGGATGGCCGGCGGTGACATAGACGACGAGCGCGCGCCTTCCCTGCTGGCGCAGGCTGTCGAATCGCGCGGTCAGCACCCGTGGGTCAGACGAAGTAGTCGCCGACACGGATGCCATAGCGGTCAGGGTTCTCCGTCTTGATGATGGTGCGGAGGAAGGAGCCATCCTCGCGGCGGTCCGCGAGGTCCACGACGGCGCCTGGCCGCACGAGGTTGCCGACGGAATCGCTGATGACACGCACCAGGGGGCGCGACAGCATTTCTGCCAGGGGGTTGACCGCATGCACGATCCCCAGCTCGAAGGTGTCCAGCACGACGAGCGTCCCTACCGGGTAGATGCCAGTCAGGTTGATGAACGCCTTCACGACCACCGGATCCATCCCGCGCCGCGGGTTGTCGCGCAGCTCGCGCATGACCTCGGCCGGGTTGAGCGGAACGGTCTGGTACGCCCGACGGCTCGTTGCGGCGTCGAAGCCATCGGCAACCGCCACGATCTTGCTGAAGATGCTCAGCTGCCGTGGGCGGATCGGACGCGGATAGCCAGTCAGATCGCGCTTCATGTGGTGCTCCATCGCCACCACCATGCTGCGGTACGGAAGCTCATGACTTCCCCGCAGCTGGAAGAGCGCCAGCACGCCGAGCCATGGATGCGCCGCAATCTGCCGCCATTCCTCGTCGGTCAGCCCACCAGTCTTGTTGAGCACCTCGAGCGCGACGCGGGACTTGCCGATGTCGTGGAACAGCGCGGCCATTCCGAGATCGTAGAGCTGCAGCTTGGCGAGGCCGAGACGCCTCCCCAGGGCGACCGAAAAGATGCAGACGTTGACGCTGTGCGTGAACGTGTATTCGTCGTAGTCGCGAATTGTGGTGAGACCGATCAGCGACGATTCATCATTCAGGATCTGGTCGACGATGCTTTGCACGACGCGCTTGATCTTCTTGATGTTCGTTGCTTTCCCCATGCGCAGCGACGTCATGAGATCCTTCGTGACGGCCACCGACTGCGCGTACGTCCGCTTCGAGCGTTCCTTCGATCGCTCGCGGTCCTCCCCGCTCTCGGCGGGCGGTTCCGCGAGCGCGATGCTCTTCACGCCGGCGGCATCGAGCTTCTCCATGATGTCGTACAGCTTGTCGTGCGGCGGCGCGTCACTGGGCTGCTGGGCGAGGGCAAGAAGCACCTGCCAGTCGCGCGCGTTGATGTCCGGCGTGGCATGCAGGTGGCCGATGCCGCAGACGCGGAAGACCGACAGCACATGGCTGAAGCTCGCGTAGTTCTCGAGATCCAGGCGAAGCCGCGTGCCATTCACGAAAATGAATTCGCCGGACACCCGCAGCTCGAGATCATGCTCGCTG
>DASPMP010000054.1:0-7030 GCA_035626995.1 Gemmatimonadaceae bacterium | reverse complement strand
TCGCGTGGCGCGCGCGGAACTGAATCGCGTCGGGTCGTACTGTCGCGCGTGATCAAAGAATCGGCACGGGGTGGAACCGGTACTCGCACCGCCGCGGTGGTGTCACGGCGAACTGTGGTGTCGCGACGCGTGGTGGTGTCGCTCCGCCCCCGCAACGAGTCGCGCCCCGTCCGTGTGGTGTCCCGAACCTGTGCCTGGGCGGTACCGTGCAAAACGGCCCCGACCAGCAGGCCGAGGCCGACGCGCCGCGCCCCGGTCATCACGAATGGAATCAGCGTGCCCGGCCTCGCACGAATTCCACGAACGTTCCGACCGGGACGCCCGTGGGGCCCGCTGGGATCGTGGCGAGGTCTCCCTCGCTGTACGCCGTGCCCGCGATGTCGAGGTGCACCCATGGAAACCCGTCGACGAACTCCTTGAGGAAGAGCGCTGCGGTAATCGTACCCGCCGGCCGTCCACCCGAGTTCTTGATGTCCGCGATGTCGGACTTGATCAATGGCATGAAATCATCCCAGAGTGGCAGCGGCCACCCCGGCTCCGACGCTCGTTTGCCTGCGTCGAGCACTTCCTGGACCAGCTGCTCGTCGGTGCCCATCACCCCTGTTGCCGTATGGCCGAGGGCGATCACGCAGGCACCGGTGAGCGTCGCAGCATCGATGGCGACGGACGGATTGAACCGCTTCGCGTAGGATAGGACGTCCGCGAGCACGAGTCGGCCTTCAGCGTCTGTGTTGATGATCTCGATGAACTTGCCGTTGCTCGCCTGAACCACGTCGCCTGGCTTCACCGCGGTGCCGGAGGGCATGTTGGTGGTGGAGCCTACGAGTCCCACGACATTGGTGCGCAGCCCCAGTCGGCCGATCGCCTCCATGGCGCCCAACACGCCCGCGGCGCCACACATGTCGAACTTCATGTTCTCCATTCCCTGGGCGGGCTTGATGGAGATGCCACCGCTGTCGAAACACAATCCCTTTCCGACGAGCGCGATGGGCGCGGTGTCGCCACCGCCACGGTATTCGAGGACGATCAGCCTGGGTTCCTGCGGTGTTCCCTGGGCGACGCTCAGGAAGGAGCCCATCTTCTCGCGTTCCATCTCCGCGCGGCCAAGCACGGTGACCTTCATGCTGTGGCGTGCCGCGATCTCGCGCGCCGTGTCCGCGAGGTAGTCAGGGGTGCACACGTTTCCTGGTAGCATTGCCAGGCGACGCGCCAGCGAATGGCCCTCCGCCACCGCCATACCCCGCGCAATCCCGGGCGTAATTGCCTTTTGATCGCCGACGATCAGCGCTTCGGTGAGCGGAGCGCGGCGTTCGTCTTCCGGCGGCGCCGTCTGAAATTCCTTCAATTCCCAGGCGCCCGCGGCCGCACCCATCGCCATGGCTTCCGCGTCGTCCGCACTGACGCTCCCAGCGAACAGCGCGAGGCGACCGAAGCCCGCCTGGTGTG
This sequence comes from Gemmatimonadaceae bacterium, assembly GCA_035626995.1. Classification (GTDB taxonomy): domain Bacteria; phylum Gemmatimonadota; class Gemmatimonadetes; order Gemmatimonadales; family Gemmatimonadaceae; genus DASPMP01. The sequence goes on along the minus strand of DASPMP010000054.1, from coordinate 5,584 downwards.
CCCGGCGTGCGGCAATGGACGCCGCCCGCTTCAGTGCCGCGAGTCGGTCGCCGATCTTCCCCATCCCGACCAGCATGATTCGCTCGATGCTGCCGTCGACGCCGAGCAGTTGCATGACTTCATCCCGCCCGCCGCGAAAATCACGAGCCTCGAGGACGCGTCGGATGCTTCGCGCGCTCGCGTCCTGCAGGGAACCAAGGTCCGGCGTGCCGCCCTGTTCGATGAGCAGTGCAAGTGCGGGCACGCGCAACGTGCCGAGGTCCGACGAACCCGCTGAAATCTTCAACATGTTGTGCTTCGGAGTGGATTACGCCGACAGGCCCTTGATGATTTGATCGGCGAACGCTGATGTGGATACTTCGGTGGCGCCCGGCATCTGTCGCGCGAGATCGTACGTCACCCGCTTCGACTTGATGGCGTTTTCGAGCCCGCGAACGATCCGACGTCCGACGTCGTCCCAACCCATGTACTCAAACATCATCACGCCCGACAGGATGACGCTTCCCGGGTTGATCTTGTCGAGGTTCGCGTACTTGGGCGCCGTGCCGTGGGTCGCTTCGAACACCGCCATGCCGTCGCCGATGTTCCCTCCCGGCGCAATGCCGAGCCCACCGACCTGCGCCGCTGCAGCATCAGAGATATAGTCGCCGTTCAGGTTCGGTGTGGCAATTACAGAATATTCATCCGGCCGCAGCAGGAGCTGCTGAAACATCGCGTCCGCGATGCGATCCTTGATGACGAGGGCGTCGGCTCGCGCCTGGGAGCCGGCCTTGCCCAGATCGGCCTCGGTGCAGGTGAGTTCACCGAACTTCTCGCGCGCGACCTCGTAACCCCAGTCCCGGAAGCCGCCTTCAGTGAACTTCATGATGTTCCCTTTGTGGACCAGGGTCACCGATGGCAGGTTGTTCTTGAGCGCATACCGGATGGCCATTTCGACCAGCCGTTTCGAGCCGAATGCCGACATCGGCTTGACGCCGAGCGCCGACGATTCGCGAATTTCCTTTTTCAGCTCAGTCCGGATGAAGTTGCGGAGCTTCTCCGCCTCGGGTGAGCCTGCGGCGAACTCGATCCCCGCATACACGTCCTCGATGTTCTCGCGGAAGATCACGACGTTGAGCTTTTCCGGCTCCTTCATCGGGTTCCCAACGCCTTCGAAGTAGCGCACGGGGCGAACGCAGGCATACAGGTCGAGGACCTGACGGAGCGTGACGTTCAGCGACCGGATGCCACCGCCCACGGGCGTGGTCAGCGGGCCCTTGATGGAGACCCGGAAATCCTGCAGCGCATCGATGGTTTCCTGCGGGAGCCAGTCGTTATGCGCCTTGAATGCCTTTTCTCCGGCGAACACTTCCATCCAGTGCACCTTGCGCTCGCCTTTGTAGCATTTCTCGACGGCAGCGTCGAATACCCGGACGGAAGCGCGCCAGATGTCAGCGCCGGTTCCGTCGCCTTCGATGAAAGGAATGATGGGATTCGGCGGAACGCGCAGTGCGCCGTTTTCGTAGGCGATCTTTTCGCCCTTCGCCGGAACTTCGGAAAGCGTATAGGTGGGCATGGGGCTGGAACGACGAAGGACGTATGACGGATGGGAGCATGCGTCCTACGTCCTGTCAGGTTGCGGTCAGATGCCCGGGGCGAGACTCGAACTCGCAAGACCCGAAGGTCGGGGGATTTTGAGTCCCCTGCGTCTACCAATTCCACCACCCGGGCGAAGCCAACAATCTAAATGCTGGACGCCCTGCTGCCACTTGGACTAGGCGGGAGAGCGCCGTCCCTGCGGCGGGGCCCCAGTGCCCCTGCTCCGGCGTTGATCCACCCGCCTCCGCATCTGCTCCTGGACCGCCATGTACCGCGCCCGCTGCAGCGGGCTCATGATGGCCGCCAGCTCCCGCTGCTCGTCTTCAACGAGCTGCACGCGGCGCTTCTGGACATCCACCAGACGCTGCAGCAGCCCGGAAAGCGCCGCACTGTCCCGCGTCGCCGCGGAATCGCGGAGCGCCCGCTGGATGGAAACGCGGGTATCGCGCTCCTGCAGCTGGAGCGTACGGCGCGCGTTCGCGAACCGCTGGTTAATCGGCTCGAGCTTCGCCATCTGATCCTCAGACAATCCGACGCGCTGCCGAACGACGCGGGTATACTCGCGTCGAAGTTGCGCCTCCAACTGCGCACGCTGTTCTGGTGGCGGGCTCTGCGCGCGCTGACTGCGCCCGATGGATGGAAGCAGGAGCACAAGCATGAATGCGACGCGCACGGAGGGCGTCATGATCCGCTTCCTTCCAAAGGCACCATGATTTCCTCGGGCTCCTCCGACAACATGCCGTCGAGCCCTCCGAGCTCCTCCGCCAGCGCTTCGAGATCGGTGTCCGACAGGTCCTGGAAGGATTCCCCCAGAAGGAGCACAGGCGCCGTCGCCGAAGCCTGTGCGATGGTATCCAGGAGCTTTGGTTCACGATCTGCCGCGCGCAGGAACAGGCTGCTGCCGCCGACCACCAGTACCACCGCAGCGGCGACCCGAAGCATCGGCGACGCCAGGAACGTCCGTCCGCGGTATGGCGGCAGCGCGCTGACGATGCGGTCCGTATCCACGCGCGGCACCCGCGCCGCCTCACGCACGCGCTGAAGCAGCGCCAGCTCGGCGCGACATGCGGCGCATCCGTCGAGATGCGCGTCGAGTGCCAAACGCTGCCCGTCCGGCACGCGGCCATGCATTAGGTCCGGCAGCAGGTCACGCATGTCTCCATTGGAACACTCAATCATCCAGAAACTCCTTGATCCCGCGCAGCGCGTTGTGATAATGCACCCGCGCCGCGCCCTCCGTCGAACCCACCGCTTCCGCGATTTCCTTGTACGACAATCCCTCGGTAACGCGCAGCACGAACACCTCGCGCTGTGTGGGGGTCAACGTACCGACCGCGGCGCGCACCTGCTCCGCGGATTCCCCAGCAACCAATCCATCCAGCGCGTCGTATTCCGTGGCCGCCGCATCTTCGGACACTTCCACACTCGGCGGACGCCGCTTTTCGGCGCGACGCCGGTCGAGCAACAGCCGTCGTTCAATGGTGAACAACCACGTCCGAAAGGAACTGTCGCCCCGAAAGCCATCCAGCGAGGCGAATGCCCGCACGAACGTGTCCTGCACCAGCTCATCGCTGTCGTCTCGCGCCCCGCACGAAAACGCGAAACGCGCGAGCGCATCCGCATGCCGCTCCACCAGCATGCTGGCGGCACGCTGGTCACCCGCCTTCCAGCGCGTCAGCAGCTCCGCGTCCTGCGGATCCCCGGCGCCCCGGACTCGATCGGTCATGCTCCCATAGAGTAGACGCCGCCAGGGATCGGGTGTTAAGCGCTTGCAGTCGCCCGGATTCCGGAATAATACACCTCATGCTGAAGGCCTCCGGAACCTTCCAACGGGTGGCGCATCGTGGTTCGCCACGGGAGCGGGTCGAAAACACCCTTCCCGGCTTTCTGCTGGCGCTGGAGCATGGGGCCGATGCGATCGAGCTCGACGTACACTGTACGGCGGACGGCATCGCCGTCGTCCACCACGATGACGAAGTGCAGAGCCACCTCCTCGCCAAGGTCGATTGGACAGACGTGGCGCGCTTCGACATCGGCGGCGGAGCCACCATCCCCAGGCTGGACGAGGTGCTGGACGCCATCGGCGATCGTGCTGAGGTCTATATCGAACTCAAGGGAGTGGGTATCGAGGCGCAGATCATTGGACTGGTGCGCTCACATGGGCATCGTTGTGCCATTCATTCATTCGATCATGCGTCCATTGCGCGGACTGCGCGCGCTGCGCCGGACATTCCCCGCGGCGTGCTCCTCGACCGTGACATCCCACATCCGCTGGAACTGCTTCGCGACGCCATCGCGAGCACCGGCGCACGGGATGTCTGGCCGCACTGGTCCCTCGTGGACGAGACGCTGGTACGTGCAGCGCACGAGCTCGACGCCCGAGTCATTACCTGGACCGTCAACTCTCTCGAGATCACCCACCGCGTGCGCGATGCGGGCGTGGACGGCATCTGCACCGACGACGTGAGAATTCTGGCCGCCCTCTAGTCCCTGTCAAACCTCACACGTCAAACGCCGTTCAACTGCGTTCGAGGTGTGAAGTTGAAGAGGTGCGAGGTTCTTCTATTCGGCGGGCGACGCAGGGGGGGCATCCGTGGCCGGTTCCCCACTCGCCTTGCGGCGATTGGCGGCTTCGCGGAGCAGCGTTTCGTAGCGCTCCACTTCCCCTTCCGCGTTGGCGACCTCAGAGGACAGTCGGGCATACTCGTCCGAGGGCACGTCGCCACCGAGCTTGCGTGCGCGATACACGGCATACCCGAGCTTCTGCGCGGCGCGATCCATCGCCTGCCGGCTCCGCATCATGTCGAGACGGATCCGTCCTTCATCGATCGCGTCCTGTGCCGCGCGTCCCGCGCGATTCAGCTCGTCCTTGACCTTGTTCCAGATCGCCATGAGTTCTTCCTCCAATTTCATACGAATCCGTACGAGCGGCGCGCCCGCGGAGTTCCGGTTGCTACCGACAAAAAGGCGCCCCGCGGGTGCAGGGCGCCAGTAGTCGTGCAGATGTCGTGCGCGAGTGTCAGGCCGCCGACGTGGCCTTCTGCTTCGGCTCGACGCTGACCTTGTATCGACGCTTGCTGTAGTGCTCGAACTTTACCACGCCATCGATGAGGGAGTAGATGGTGTAATCCGTGCCCATGCCGACGTTGCGGCCGGGGTGCCACTTGGTGCCGTCCTGGCGCACGATGATGTTGCCGGCGATGACCTTCTCGCCGCCAAACTTCTTGATGCCCTGGAACTTCGGATTGGAATCGCGGCCGTTGCGAGACGAGCCGACGCCTTTTTTATGTGCCATGACTTCCTCGCTTAGCCGAGAGAGATATCGTTGATCTTGACTTCGGTGAAGCCCTGCCGGTGCCCCTGCTTGCGCGCATAGTTCTTCCGGCGCTTCATCTTGAAGACGACGATCTTGTCGCCCTTGCCGTGACGCACGATCTCGCCGACGACCTTCGCCTTCGACAACTTCTTGTCGACACCCTTCACATCTGTCCCATCGTTGCCCATGAGGACGTCGGTAAACTCGATCTTGCCGCCGGGCTCACCGACAAGGGTGGGAAGGCGGTATTTCTTTCCCGGCTCGACCTTGAACTGACGGCCGCCGGTACGAATGATGGCGTAGGACATCGGAATAACGGAGTTGTCGTTGATACTGAGCCTCGAAAAATAGCCGGAGGCTAAGTGCATGTCAACGCAACGCTTGACCCTACCAGTCGAGCTGAGTGACTCAGGCGACAGCGTACTGCTGGGTGACGTCCCGTCCGGCTGATTTCACGACGAGCTTGAACTCATCCGGCCTCAGCAGCGGGTCGTCACGCAGCTCCAAGCTGAATCCTGCCGTCTTCTCGAGCTTCTTGATGAAGTCCCGCTCCTGTTCCAGCAGGTACATCGCGACGTCCGGGTGCAGCTTCACGAGCAGGTGGTCGCGTTTCCCCTCCACGACAATGCGCCGGACCGACCGTTCCACGCGCCGGACCACCGTCTCCGCCGTGAAGACGCGGCCCGTTCC
>DASPMP010000053.1:0-10909 GCA_035626995.1 Gemmatimonadaceae bacterium | reverse complement strand
GACGCAGAGAACCCGACGGCTTGCTTAGTTTTCACCGTCACGATCCTCCGCGTCCTCTGCGCCTCTGCGTTTGATTGCTCTTGATTGTCTTGACAAATGACTGAATACATAGGCACGCCGCGCGGTGCAGGACGACGCTTTGCGATCATCGCCAGCCGGTTCAATGAGGCCATCACCACGAAGCTGCTCGCGGGCGCGACCGATGCGCTGACGCGCCACGGTGCCTCGCCCGAAGACATCGACGTGGTCTGGGTCCCGGGCGCGTGGGAGTTGCCGGCGGCGGCTCGCCGATTGCTCACCACCGAGCGCTATGACGCGCTTGTGGCGGTGGGTGCGGTGATCCGCGGCGACACACCGCACTTCGACTATGTCGCCGGCGAAGCCTCGCGCGGTCTCGCGCAGGCGGGCGCGGATTTCGACCGTCCCATCGGGTTCGGGCTGCTGACCTGCGACACGACCGACCAGGCGGAAGCGCGCGCCGGCGGCGCCCACGGCAACAAGGGGTGGGACGCATCCCTTGCCGCGCTCGAGATGGCCGACCTCTTCACGCGCCTGGATCGCGACGAGCCCGATGCGCATTGAATCACGCGCGCGCGCCCGCGCGCTGCAGGCCATCTACGCATGGGACATGCGCGGCGAGCAGAATCTCGAGCGCGTATCGCAGCAGATCTGGGATGATCTCTCGGTCACCGCCGACGAGCGCAAGCTCGCGTCCATGCTTCTGCGCACGCTCCTCCAGGAAGGGAAGTCGCTCGATCGCCAGCTCGCCGAGGTCACCACGAATTGGCGGCTGGAGCGACTCGGCGCCATCGATCGCTCCGTGCTCAGGCTCGCCGCGGCGGAGCTGCATCGCGGTGAGACGCCGCCGCGCGTCGTCCTGCGGGAGGCCATCCGGCTCGCCGAACGGTACGGGTCACCGGCGAGCGCGCGATTCGTGAACGGCGTCCTGGATGGCCTCGCCCGCAAGATGGGCCGGTTGTAGTGAAGCTGCTGATCGTCAACTGGCAGGACATCGAGAATCCGCAAGGCGGTGGAGCGGAAATCCACCTGCATGAGATTTTCGGCCGGCTCGCGCGCGTGGGGCACGAGGTGACGCTGCTCTGCGGCGGATGGCCGGGCAGCCCGCCGCGTGCGCGCATCGATGGGATGAGCATCCATCGGGTGGGCACCCGGCAATCATTCGCGGCACTCGCCTATCCGTACTTCAGCAAGGTGCTGAAGACGCAGCCCTGGGACCTGATCGTCGAAGACGTCAACAAGATCCCGCTCTACACGCCGGTCTGGACGCGCGGGAAGACCGCCGCGCTGGTGCCGCACCTCTTCGGCGGCACCGCGTTCCTGGAACTGCCAGCCCCGCTCGCCGCCGCGGTGTGGCTCGCCGAGCGTCCGCTGGGTGGGGTGTATCGCCGGGTGCCGTTCGAGGCGATCAGCGAGAGCACGAAGGATGACCTCGTGGCGCGCGGAATCCCGCGCGAGAATATCCGGGTCATCTATCCCGGAGTCGACACATCCTCCTATACGCCGCTCGCAGACACACGCGCCGCGACGCCGGAATTCGTCTATCTCGGACGGCTCAAGAAGTACAAGGGTGTGCACCACGTCATCGAGGCGTTCTCGCGCATGACCAACCGCAACGCCATCCTCTCGATCGCCGGCGCGGGGGACTACCGTCCGGCGCTGGAGCAGCAGGCGCGTTCGCTTGACCTCGGCGAGCGCGTGCGGTTTCTTGGGCGTATCAGCGAGGCGGAAAAGCTGGCCCTGCTTCGACGTGCGTGGGCCCTGGTGTTCGCATCGCCGAAGGAGGGCTGGGGAATTACCAACCTGGAAGCCGCTGCTTGTGCAACGCCGGTGGTGGCGTCCAATTCTCCGGGGATTCGCGAATCGGTGCGCGACGGCGAGACCGGCTACCTGGTCACGCACGGCGACGCGAGCGCGATGGCGGCGGCGATGGACCGGCTGGCGGCTTCACTCGCCCTGGTGGAGTCACTTGGCCAGAAGGCGCGGCGTTTTGCGGAGACCTTCACCTGGGAACGCGCGGCCACGGAAACGGAGGAACACCTCATGTCGCTGACTGGCGGAGGCCGTTGATGACGATCCAGGTCCGACACACCGCATCCAGCCGCGCATGAAGAACCGCCTCACGGTGAGTCGGCTGTTCGAGCGCATGCAGCACGTGCTGCAACTCGAGCACATCGAGGGGACGGGGGGGCTCGATCGCCCGATCACGAGCCCGAATGTGTCCAGCCCGGGACTCGCACTCGCGGGATACACCGATCGTTTCCCCGGCCACCGCCTGCAGGTGCTGGGAGAGACCGAGGTGGCGTATCTCGGCAGCCTCGCTGACGACACCCGCCGGCGCGTGCTCAAGGAGTTCTTTCGCTTCGACATCCCGTGCGTCTTCCTGACGAAAGGGCTGAAGCCGCCCCCGGGACTCGAGGAGGAAGCGACCTTTGCACACGTTGCCGTGATGTGCTCGGGGCTCAAGACCAACGAGTTCTACAATCGCATCAAGCCCTGGCTGGAAGAGGAGTTTGCGTCGACAACCACGATGCACGCCTCCCTCGCGGACGTCTTCGGCGTGGGGCTGCTGTTCACCGGGCGCAGCGGCATCGGAAAGTCCGAGTGCGTCCTCGACCTCGTCGAGCGCGGACATCGCGTCGTGGCCGACGATCTCGTCCTGGTCACCAAGCGTGGCAACGACGTACTCATCGGGCGCGGGCACGAGCTCCAGCGCCACTATATGGAAATCCGCGGCATCGGCCTCGTGGACATTCCATCCGTCTTCGGGATCCGCGCGGTGCGCCAGCAGAAGCGCATCGAGGTGGTCGTGCAGCTCGAGGACTGGGACGCGAACGCGACCGTCGATCGCACGGGGCTCGACGGCGAGACCACCGACATCCTGGACGTCACGCTGCCCAAGGTTCGTGTCCTCCTGAATCCCGGCAAGAACATCACGGTGATCTGCGAGGTCATCGCGATGAACCACCTGCTGAAGTACAGCGGCTTCGATCCCGCCGAGCGCTTCAATGAGCGGTTGATCAAGCAGATGCGCGACTCGTCCGAAGTGCGTGCGTATCTTCAGGAAGACAATGAGTGACACCCCCGCGGTCCGCGCGATCATAGCGGGGCATGGCGACTTCGCCGCCGGCCTCGTCTCGGCCGTGGACGCGATCACCGGAAAGGGCGTGATCTTCCGCGCCGTCTCGGGACGCGGCCACAGTGCCGCAACGCTCGAGGACGAGCTCCGGCGGGAGATCGACAGCTCCCACGCGGCAGTGGTCTTCACGGACCTTCAGGCCGGCAGCTGCACCATGGCCGCCCGGCGCGTGCTGCGCGATCGTGCGGACGTGCTCTTTGTCTGCGGCGCAAACCTGCCCATGCTGCTCGACTTCGCGCTGTCCACCGAGAGCGATGCGGTCGTCGCCGCACGGCATGCGATGGAACGGGGCAAGGCAGCCATCACGTCTGTGGGTGGGAAGCCGTGAGCATCGTCCTGAATCGGGTGGACGACCGGCTCATCCACGGACAAGTGGTCGTGGGATGGGGACAGCCGCTCGACATCGGATTCATCGTGCTCGTGGACGACGAGGTCGCGCAGAGCGAATGGGAGCAGGAGCTCTACCGGATGGGCACGCCCCCGGAGATGAACGTCTATTTCCATTCGGTCGCAGACGCGCCATCGGCGCTTGAGAAATACCAGAACGACGATCGTCCCGGCATCCTCCTCACCGGAACCGTTGCGGCCATGCTTCGCTTGGTGCAGACCGCGGGCGTTCGCGAGGTGAACATCGGCGGGCTGCATCATCGTCCCGACCGGAAGCAGCGGCTGCGTTACGTATTTCTCTCGACGGAGGAAGAACAGCTGCTGCGCGAGATGGCTGCGCTCGGCGCCGTCGTGACCGCGCAGGACGTTCCCGCCACGCATCCCGTCGAGCTTCGCGAGCTCCTCGACGCCGAGGCGAAAGTCCAGTGACGGAAGCGCTCTTTCCTCTTGCGTTGCTGGGCGCGTTGCTCGGCCTGGATACCGTGAGCTTTCCCCAGGCGATGCTCTCCCGACCGCTGGTCGCCGCGACACTCGGTGGCGCGATGGCGGGGTCCCCGATGGATGGCCTCCTCATCGGTGCGGCGCTCGAGCTCATCGCCCTGGAGACGCTGCCGTTCGGCGCATCGCGCTATCCGGAATGGGGATCGGCGTCCATGGTGGGAGGCGCGCTGTTCGCGTCGGCGCACGCGCAGCCGGCGGGATCTTCCGCGCTGGCCATCATCGCGGCGCTGGCCACGGCATGGATCGGTGGATGGACGATGGTCAAGCTCCGCCAGCTGAACGCGCGCTGGGCGGCGCAGTCGCAACCCGCGCTCGACGCGGGCGCGCGTGGCGCGGTGATCGGACTGCAGCTGAAGTGCATGACCGCGGATCTCGTTCGGGGATTCCTTCTCACCATCGCGGCGCTGATCGTCTTCGCTCCACTGACCGAGGCATCGCTGGCGCTCTGGAGCCTGGACGCGCGGACATCGCGCGCGGTGGCGGTGGCCGTCGCGACCAGCGTCGCCGCCGGTGCGGCGTGGAAGCTGTTCCACGGCAGCACCCCGGCGAAATGGACCTTCGTTGCGGGACTGGGCGCGGGACTCACCATGATGGTCACCCGATAATGGCAGCCTCCGCGCAGCGCCTCGTCCCGGCGCCCGTGCCCGCACCCGCGCGCATCACGCGGCTGCCGATGCGCACGCGGCTGGCCATGCTCCTTCGGATGCTCGCCATCCAGGGCGCATGGAACTATGAGACGTTACTCGGCAACGGGATTGGCTTCTCGCTCGAACCTGCGCTGCGTCTCCTTCCCGGCGGTGTTCATACGCCGAGGTTCAAGGAAGCGATGGCGCGACAGAGCAAGTATTTCAATGCGCACCCCTATCTCGCGGCGGTCGCGGTTGGCGCGCTCGCGCGCGCGGAGCTCGACGACGAGCCGGCGGAAAGGATCGAGCGCTTCCGGACGGCACTCGCGGGTCCGCTGGGAAGCGTCGGTGATCGGCTCGTCTGGGCCGGATGGCTGCCATTCTGTTCGCTGCTCGCGCTTGGTGTCTTTGGCCTGGGCGGAGGCCATGTCGCGGTGCTCGCCACATTCCTTGGCGTTTACAACGCGGGACACCTCGCGCTGCGCGCCTGGGGACTTCAGGTCGGGTGGACGCACGGACTTCGTGTGGCGCAGGCCCTCGGGAATCCGGTGCTGCGACGCGGACCACAGGTGATCGCTCCGCTGGCCGCGTTCGCTGTGGGTTTTGGTGTCCCGCTCGCGATGCTGCGCATCATCGGACCGGGGCGAACGCTGCTTGGCGTGGTGCTGGTTGCCGCCGCGCTCGGGGCGCTGCTCATCGTCCGGTTGCATGGTCGTGTGGAGGGCTGGCGGCTCGCGCTCGGCGTTCTTGCCATACTGGTGCTCATCTCGGTGGGGGGAGCAGGCTGATGACGGAGCGTACGGTAACCATCGCGAACCAGAATGGCCTGCATGCGCGACCAGCCGCGGAGATCGTGAAGCTGGCCGCGAAATACAAGGCAGACATCCTTCTGGTCCGCGACGACCTCGAGGTCAACGGCAAGAGCATCATGGGGGTCATGATGCTCGCGGCGGAGTACGGCAGCTCGCTCGTGCTGCGCGCGGAAGGGCCGGACGAGCAGGAAGCCGTCGGCGCGCTGGCGAAGCTCATCGAGAGCAAGTTCGGGGAACACAAATAGATGGATCGCGCGCTTCGCGGGATCCCTGCTTCCGCCGGCATCGCCGAGGGCACCGTACATCTCCTGCTGTGGGAGGTGCCGGAAGTGCCGCATCGGGTGACGGCGGACGAGGATATCCCGGCGGAGATCGAACGCCTGCACGTCGCGATCGGTCGCGCGAAGGACCGGCTGCGCCAGGTCTGCGAGCGGGTCGAGGCGACGGCGGGAAAGGAGGAGGCAGCGATCTTCGATGCGCAGCGAATGCTCCTCGAAGATCCCGCGCTCATCGGCGGCGTCGAGCAATACATCCGGCAGAATTTCTCCGCCGAGATGGCGTTCGACCTCGAGATGCACGAATGGCGGCAACGGTTCCTGCGCCACAGCAGCGCGATGATGCGTGAGCGCGCCAGCGACCTCACCGACGTGCACATCCGGGTGCTTGCCATCCTGCTCAATCTTCCGGATCACGACCCGGTCGACCTGCCGAAGGGCGCGAGAGCGGTGCTGGTGACGCACGACCTCACTCCGGGGCTGACGGTGCAGCTCGACCGGGATGCCATCGTGGGGATTGCCACGGACTTGGGCACGCGCACGTCGCACGTCGCGATCCTTGCGCGCTCGCTGGGATTGCCAGCGGTGGTGGGACTTCGCACGGCCATGCAACAGTTGCGCGGCCACGAACGCGTCATCCTCGATGGCACCACCGGGTTGCTGGTGATCAATCCCAGCCATCAGGACATCGAGCACTATCGCGATCTCGCCCGCCAGGAAGAAGTCGCGGAGGCCGAGCTTTCCCGGCTCGCGTCACTCGAGGCAGTCACGACCGACGGCGCGAAGGTGACGCTGCGCGCGAACGTCGATCTCCCCGAGGAGGCGGAGTTTGCCGCGTCCACCGGCGCGGATGGCGTTGGACTCATGCGCACAGAGTTCCTGGTCGTGGGCCGCGCGACAATGCCCGACGAAGAGGAGCAGTACCGGGCCTACCGCAAGGTCGTCGAGGCGTTCGGCGGCAAGACGGTGGTGATCCGGACTTTCGACGTCGGTGGCGACAAGCTGCCCGTGGGCGGGTATCCCACCGAGGCCAATCCCTATCTCGGATGGCGCGCCATCCGGATGTGCCTGGACCAGCCGGAGCTGTTCAAGACGCAGCTTCGCGCGCTCCTCCGCGCCGCGAACCATGGCGACGTGCACATCATGCTGCCGCTCGTCATCACGCTCTCCGAAGTGCGAGCCGCGCGCGCACTGCTGAATGAAGCGCGCGCGGAGTTGCGGAGCCGCGGTGTGCCGGTCAAGGACTTCATCCCCCTCGGCGTCATGATCGAGACGCCTGCCGCCGCCATCAGCGCGGACACCTTCGTCAACGAGACCTCGTTCTTCAGCATCGGGACGAATGACCTCGTCCAGTACACGCTCGCCGTCGACCGTGGCAATGCCAACCTCGCGCAGCGCTTCACGGCGCTGCATCCCGCCATCCTGCGCCTCATCCGCCGCACCGTCGAAGTGGGGGAGGCGGGAGGGCTGCATGTCGCCGTGTGCGGTGAGATGGCGTCGCACCCGCTGATGTCCTTTGCGCTGCTGGGCCTGGGCGTGCGAGAGCTCAGCGTGAATGCGCGCGGCGTCCCGCTGGTGAAGCGGGTGATCCGCAGCGTGTCCGCGAAGGCCGCCGCCGACGCGGTCGAGCGGGCGATGGCCGCACTCACCGCGGAGGACGCGGAGGCGATACTTTCCAGTGCGCTCCGGGAAGTCGCCGGTGACGCGCACTTCCTCCGCGACCCTCTCACCGCACCCGCGTAGATTATCTGCATGTACGATCGCCATCTCTTCACGTCTGAATCCGTCACCGAAGGACATCCGGACAAGGTCGCCGACGCGATCTCGGATTCCATTCTCGACGCCATCCTCGCCGACGACCCCATCGCGCGCGTCGCCTGCGAAACCCTCGTCACCACCGGCATGGCCTGCGTGGCGGGGGAGATCACGACGTCCACGTACGTCGATATCCCGGACATCGTCCGCAGCACCATTCGCGACATCGGCTACACCGACGCCGCCTTCGGCTTCGATTACCACACCTGCGCCGTCATCAGCACCATCGGCCGGCAGTCCCCGGACATCGCCATGGGCGTGGACACGGGCGGCGCCGGCGACCAGGGGATGATGTTCGGTTATGCCACCGATGAGACCGACGACCTCATGCCGCTGCCGATCCTGCTCGCGCATCAGCTGACGCGCGCGCTCTCGGAGAAGCGCAAGAGTGGCGACCTCGAGTGGCTTCGCCCCGACGGCAAGTCGCAGGTCAGCATCTGGTACGAGGATTTCCAGCCGGTGGCCGTCGACACGGTCGTGGTGTCCACCCAGCATGACGACGGGATCAGCAACAAGAAGCTGCGTTCCGCCATCATCGAGGAAGTCATCGAGCCGAGCATCCCCGAGCATCTCCGCAACGGGAAGATCAAGTATCACATCAACCCCACGGGACGCTTCGTCGTCGGCGGGCCGCAGGGTGACGCGGGCCTCACCGGCCGCAAGATCATCGTCGACACGTACGGCGGCATGGGCCGCCATGGCGGCGGCGCATTCAGCGGAAAGGATCCGTCCAAGGTGGATCGTTCTGCGTCCTATGCGGCACGCTGGGTCGCGAAGAACATCGTCGCCGCGAAGCTCGCCCGCCGGTGCGAAGTGCAGGTCGCGTACGCGATCGGCGTCGCCGAGCCTGTGTCGGTCATGGTCGATACGTTCGGGACGTCGACGGTGCCGGAGCGCGACGTCATGAACGCGGTGAGCGAGGTGTTCGACCTCACGCCGCGCGGGATCATGAAGGCCCTCGACTTGCGCAAGCCGATCTACAAGCCCACGTCGTCGTACGGACATTTCGGACGGAAGCCCGAGCGCCGCGGGAAGGCGGGCACGCTCTTCACGTGGGAGCGCACGGACAAGGCCGCCGAGCTGAAGCGCGCGGCCAGGTAAATCGGCAGGAGCAGCATGATCGAAGTCGTCGTCTCACGCCTTGGGCTGGACAGCTCGACGCAGCAGTATGTCGTCATCCTTCAGGAGAAGGATGGCGACCGGCTGCTGCCGATCTGGATCGGCCAGGCGGAGGCGGAGTCGATCGTGATGCAGATGCACAACATCAAGCGCCCGCGCCCCCTCACCCACGACCTGTGCAAGAGCCTGATCGTCGGGCTCGGTGGAACCCTGCAGAAGGTGCACATCACGCGGGTGGAGAAGAACACCTACTTCGCGGAGTTGCACATCGCGCGCACCGGGGATCTCGTCCAGGTGGACGCGCGGCCGTCGGACAGCATCGCCATTGCCCTGCGCCTGTCCGCGCCGATCTTCGCGTCGGAGACGCTGCTCAGCGCTGTCGAAGTCGAGGAGACCGAAGCGTACGAACCGGAGAACATCCCGGACGCCGCGGAGCTCAATGCAGAGCAGCTCAAGGAGTACCTCGAGCGACTGCGGCCGGAGGATTTCGGGAAGTTCAACCTGTGACGATCGCTTGACGGCTTGTCGGCTTGTCCGCTTGTCGGCTTGACAGCTTCACGGCTTGACGGCTTGCCAGCTTCTCGGATTGACGGCTTGGGGGACTGAGCATTGTGCACGTGAAAAGAGCTGCTCTCCTCCTTGCTTTTCTCTCCTCCTCGCTTGGCGCGCAGCAGCCGAGAATTGCCGAGGGTCGGGTGATGCGGCCGTCCGAATCAGGGCCCGTTCCCGTCGCGCGACAGTGGGTGGTGTTGCACCGCGTCGGCACCGATCGGGCCGCGCCACTGGACTCGATACGCTCCGGCGCAGACGGGCGCTTCCGCTTTCGCTACACGCTGAGCGGCGACCCGCAGGCGCTGTACTTCGTCTCGGCGCGCTACGATGGGATCGCGTACTTTTCGCCGCCGCTGCGCGCCGACACCGTCCGCGGCGAGGACGCAGACATCATCGTCTACGCGACGACGACGGATACTTCGGAGTTGCGGACGCAGGGGCGCCATTTCGTCGTCTCGTCGCCGAGGAACGGGCGACGCGAGATCGCCGAGATCTTCGAGATCGAGAACAGCGGAACGCAGACCATCGTGGCGGCGGACACGGTGCGACCACTCTGGTCCATCGGGCTTCCTGCGCAGGCGGAGAGTGCATCCGTTGCCCCGGGAGACGTGACCAGGGCAGCGGTCAGCTTCCGGGGTGGACGTGCCGAGGTATATGCGCCCATCTCGCCGGGAATGCGTCAGCTCGTCCTCACCTATCTCCTGCCTGACGATCTGACCTCGGTGTCCATCCCCGTTGAGCGGACGGCAGGCGTCCTCGAAGTCTTGCTCGAAGAGCCGCGTGCGTCTGTGGATGGCGCAGGGCTCCAGGAAGTGGCGCCGGGGAACATCGAGGGACGGGAATTTCACCGGTATCTCGCGCAGGACGTCGCGGCGTCCGCGGTGTTTCGCGTCTCTATGCCAGCGATTGCGTCGCCGAACCGGGGTCCGATGTACGCGCTCGCAGCGCTGTTCGGATTTGCGATGCTCGCGTCGCTTGTCGTCTGGTTCCTCCGCAACCGAAAGCCGAGAGCCGAGGGCCGAGAGCCGAGGGCCGAGGGCCGAGAGGCCGTCTCCACGTCGGCTCGCCTCATCGCGGAGCTGGCGACGCTGGACGAGCGATTTGAGCGCACGGGCAGTGACGTCGACCGTGGTGCATACGAGCGGGAGCGCGCGCGTCTCAAGGGGATGATCGCGCATGCGCTTGCCGAGGAGGAAGGGCAGGGATAGATTCGCGTTCACAATTCGACGCGAGTGGGGGACACGGAAACCGGTGCAATGCCGGTGCGGCCCCGCCACTGTAACGGGCATCAGCAGGATCTCGCTCTCACAGCCACTGGTCACTGACCGGGAAGGCGAGCGGGAAGCCCGGAGCCAGGAGACGACCTCCGCTCGCGCCACGACTCGATCCTCGGGGGAGGATCAGTGGCAATCCGTGCGGTGTTCTCCGCGCTGAGCGCTCTGCCTCTCCTGCTTCCTGGAGAGGCATTTTGTTTTTCGGCGCAAGGCAAACTGCGACGGTCGAAACGCGGAGGACGCAAAGGACGCAGAGGAAACCCATCCGCGTCGCCCAATTGTTGTTGTTGTTGTTCCCTCTGCGCCTCCGCGCCCTCTGCGTTGGATTGCCGTTCTGGCTCGTGGCGCAGGGATGCAGCCGAGAGCCGAGGCCGTCAGCCGAGGCCGAGGG
>DASPMP010000052.1:0-4713 GCA_035626995.1 Gemmatimonadaceae bacterium | reverse complement strand
GTATGTGGCCCGCCGGCGATCGTCTCCGAAGGGGATGCGCCAGTCCGCCATTCGTCGCGCGGACCCGGTCATGCTCGAACGCACGACGCGGTGGCGGCGATGGGCGTGGATCGCCGCGGCAGGGATCGGGTTGCTGACGCTCGTGCGCATGGTGCTCTGATCAGTCGTACTCTGCGATCATGGTACGCAGCGTTTCGCGGAGATGGTCTTCACTTGCTCCACCCTGCGGCACCGCTGACGAGATCACGCCGAGCTGGCGATGCATCTCGTCCCGAACGCGTGCATCGTCAGCGGTGATCGCCAGTGCCGCCAACGATGCTTCGGCCAGCTGGCGAAGCAGTCCGATGGTTTCCGCCTCGAGGCCACTGAACTCGAACGACGGGGACGCCCGCACCGGGTCCCGGCGACGCATCGGTGCGTCCGCCAATGTGCGCAATGAGGCCAACGTCACGATGACTGCACCTGGATTCTGCTCGCGATGACCGGCCACGACTCCCTGGCGTTTCAACGACCGGAGTAGGCGCAGGACTGCCTCCTTCACCACCGGCACGCCGCCGATGCTGTGGTTTCCCCGCCCGGTGATCACGAGAACTTCCCGGGATCCGCGAATCTGCTGTTCCCGAAGCCAGCGGTCGGTGCGGGTAGTCGCCTCAGCGGCGGTCGGCAGCGTCTCGCGGAGGTTCAGTGTGCGCTGCGGACCGAATTCCAGGTCGTCGAACGACGTCACCGCGCTGGGTCACGCCGCCGCGGGAAGCGGCTGGTCGGCCACCACGCTCAGGGACTTGGCGAAACAGGTCTCGTGGCACGCGAAACGCCGCGCACATCCGATACAGTCACGCCTGATCTTTTCCGGATAGCGTGCCCGGTCCACCCGCTGGTAACCCAACGCTTCGAAGAATTCGGGCTCGAGGGTGAGCGCGAATACCTCGGGGATGTCGCGCTTGAGTGCCAACGCTTCGACGGCTGCCACAATACGTCTCCCGAGCCCCTGACCCTGCGCATCTGGCGACACGGCGATCGCGGCGACCTCGCCGACCGATGGCGAGTATTCCTTGAGTGCGCCGCAGGCGACGACGGCATTACGCGCGTCAGTCGCCACAACGTAGTCCCCGATGCTGAGCGCGATCATCTCGGGGCTGCGCCGCAGCATGAGATGCTGGTCGGCATAGTAATTATTCAGACGCGAGATCGCATCGGCATCGGCGGATCGGGCCGGGCGAAGGACGACGGCGGACAGCGTCACAGCACCTGCTCCAGGATCGCGAGGCCCTGGGTCAGTTCATCGCGCGTGGTAATGAGTGGCGGAAGGATGCGCACGGTGTATTCCCCGGCACCGCACAACAACAGTCCGGCGGCCTGTGCCTCGCTCACGACGTGCGCGGCCGTGCCCATGACGTCGATACCCCACATGTAGCCCGTTCCACGAACGCCGCGGATTCGCCCAGTGCGTCGCGCCAGCTCCCGGAGCTGCGCGCCAAACCAATTCCCGTTCTCCCGTACCGCTTCGAGCAGCCGCGGATCGCTCAGACGCTCGAACACGTATTCCGCGACTGATGCGACAAATGGACCGCCACCGAAGGTGGTTCCATGATCCCCTGGCTTTACCGCGGCGGCAATCTCCGCGTTCAGCAGCACAGCGCCCATTGGCAGTCCCGCGGCAATCGGCTTGGCAAGCGTGATCATGTCCGGCTCGACACCCAGATGCTGGTAGCCGAACAGACTTCCCGTCCGACCCAGACCACACTGGACCTCGTCGAAGATGAGCGCGACCTGACGCTCGCGCGTCAGCTCCCGGATCTGCTGGACGAACTCGCGATCCATCACCCGCACCCCGCCCTCACCCTGTACGGGCTCGAGAATCAGGGCCGCGGTGGTATCTGCACTCATCGCGACGCGAATGTCATCGATGCTGCGCTCGACGATTCCGATCCCGCCGGCCAGCGGACGAAATGGCATCCGGTAACCCGGACGATCCGTCGCCGCGAGGCTTGCAAACAGCCGGCCGTGGAACGAACCCCGCAACGCAAAGATCTCGTGCTTGGCCTCGCCGTGCGTACGCGCCCAGCGGCGGGCAAACTTGAAGGCGCCTTCGTTCGCTTCCGCGCCTGAATTACAGAAAAACACGTTCGAGGCGAAGGAGTGCTCCACGTACGCCGCCGCGAGACGCGCTGCGGGTGCGGTCCAATACAGGTTGGAGACGTGCACCAGCCCTTCCGCAGCGCCACGCAGCGCAGCCACCAGCCCGGCGTCGCTGTATCCGAGTGCGTTAACAGCGATTCCGCTGACGAAGTCGAGATACCGCTTCCCGTCCGTGTCGATGAGATAGACGCCTTCGCCACGTGCCATCTCGATGCTGCGCTTGTACGTGGGCAGCACGGCATCCTTCGTAGCGTCGGGCGTTGCGTCGGGGAGGGACACAGTTTCGGGCGAGCGGATCTCCAATGCGGGAATCGCCATGATGGTTACTCCGTGCCGCGCTGCAGCTTGGTACCGCGTTGACGGTCCTTGATGCCGCGCAAATCGGTGATGCGAACGAGCCGGACCCCTCCTTCGAGGGCGGTGAGGGCGGCGCTCAGCTTCGCGCGCATGCCTCCGGCGGCCACGCCGTCGTGCAGGAGCCCCTGCGCCTCGGCGACCGTGAGAATGTCTTCGACTTCATTGCCCACCAGCACGCCGGGAACATCGCTCACGATGAGCAGCTCGCTCGCCTCGATCGCGACGGCAATGGCGGCGGCCGCGTCGTCGGCATTCACATTGAGGGCGGGGCCGAGCTCGTGCCCGACGTTGCGGCTCACCGGGGATATGACGGGCAGGTAGCCGCCATCGATGAGGTGAAGGAGGAGCGAACTGTTGATCCGTTGCGGCGCTCCGACATGACCGAGTCTCGCCGAATCCACGGGCGTCGCGGCGATGAGCGAGGCGTCCTCGCCGGACAGCCCGACGGCGCGCACCCCTTCCCGCACCAGCGCTGAGACGAGGCGCTTGTTGGCCGTGCCCGAAAGCGCCATGCGAACGAGCTCGAGGTCCTGTGCGGTTGTGACGCGCCTGCCCTCGACGAATTGCGACGTGAGGCCCATGGTCTTCTGCAGGGCACTGACTTCGTCCCCGCCGCCGTGGATGAGCACCATGGGCGTCGACAAGGCATCCCACGACTCAGCGATGAGCGCGGGCAATGTGGGATCGGCCTGCGGCCGTCCCCCGATCTTCAGGACGCGAGTCACTCGGGTAGCCCCTCCGTTTCAGCGAGGCCGAGCATGAGGTTCGCGTTCTGAACCGCCTGTCCGGCAGCGCCCTTCATCAGGTTATCGATGGCAGAGAGGATCAAGAGCGTCGGTTTGCGGACGGAAGTCAACGGCACGACAGCGATGCGCACTACGTTGCGATTGACGACGTCGCGAAGCGCCGGTGGCGTGTCGGAGATCTCGATAAAGGGCTCGCTGGAAAATGCCGTGCGCCACAGAGCAGCCGCGTCAGACACAGGCGCCGCGAGTTCCACGGTGATCGTGGAGAGGATGCCACGGGTCACAGGGAGCAGGTGCGGCGTAAAGATCAGATCCACATCTGCTCCCCACGTCGCAAGGGTGGCACGCATTTCATTGAGGTGGCGATGCGTGTTCCCAACCCCGTACGCGCGAAAGTCCTGTGTGACTTCCGCAAACAACAACTCCCGCTTCGGCGAATTTCCCGCGCCACTCACGCCGCTCGCGGAACTGACCTGGATAGCGCTGCCCGGGGCGACAAGTCCCTCCGCAATCAAGGGCGCCAGTGGAATCAGGACGGACGTGGGATAGCATCCCGGATTGGCGACGAGGTCGGCGTTCTTCACCTGCTCACGAGCGAGCTCGGTCAATCCGTATGGCGCGCCATCGCAGCCGTTGCCAGGTCGCAGGTCCGCAGAGAGATCGACGACCTTCGCACCGCTTGCGCGCGCAGTTTCCACCCATTCGCGTGACGCGCCGTGCGGCAGCGCCGAGAACACCAGCTCGGCACTTCCGAGCGGAGCGTCCTCGGTGGCGACGAAGGTGACGTCGCGGCCGCCGATGCGCGCACTTGTTCCACGCTGCTCATTCGCGGTCGCGAACGTCAGCTCCATCGACGGATGGCGCGCAATCAACGCACAGAGCTCGCGGCCGGCGTATCCACTGGCCCCGAGAACTCCCACGGGCATTTTATTCACGAATGATGTATAATAATGCATGCCATCTGCGTCAATGCCACTCGACCAATTTTTTGGAGCCTCATGGCCACGAAGACGGAACGGCACGCCGTAATACTGCAGTTGATCGGGGCACACGACGTTGCCTCGCATGAACAGTTGCGCCAGCTGCTCGCGGCGCGCGGCGTTACCGCAACCCAGGCCACGCTGTCTCGTGACCTTCGCGAACTGGGGGTGGTGCGCATCTCAACGGACGAAGGTGCTCGCTATGCCTTGCCTGAGACAGTCGTCGGAGATGCGATTCCCTCTCTCGATACGCTCCTTCCCCAGTTGTTCTCGCGAATCGACGGTGTCGGCGAATTAGTGGTGCTCCACACGTTGGCTTCGGGCGCCCAGCCAGTCTCGGAAGCGATCGACGCCGCGGGGTGGAAGGAGATCCTCGGCACCATCGCCGGCGAGAACACAATCCTCGTCGTGTGCAGGTCACCGCAGGCGCGCCAGGAGGTGATCCTGCGGCTGACCACCCTGGCCCGCGGAAAATAGCGCTTTATTGAAGG
>DASPMP010000051.1:0-6413 GCA_035626995.1 Gemmatimonadaceae bacterium | reverse complement strand
GCGTAGCCCCACACGAGGAACGTGTAGTTCACGCCGGCCGTCAGGTTCTGGGTGCCTTCGAACACGACCGTGGAGGTCACCGACATCAGGGTGTCGTTCAGGAAGATGCGGAACTGCCGCGCACCCGCCCGGGCATTCTTGTACTGCACCTGGGTGGAAGCCGGCACACCGGCCGCCGTTACCACGTTGTTGCGGAAGGGAATCCGGAAGTGGGCGTTGGACTCGACGAGGTCGACGAACCGGAAGTCGAAGTTCATCGTATCGGGCACAGCGTGGATGAAGCGCACGCCAGCCGTCGGGATGTTCTCCGTCTCGATGACTTCGTCGGGTTTGCACGCACTCACGGCGCCTGCCACCAGGCAGAACATCGAGAGCTTGAGAATGCGTCGCATTATTTACTCCGTAGGAGGTGAGGCGTAATCAGGCGTTGGAAGGGAATGCGAAGCGCTTCGCCGCCGGGGTTACCGGGTCCGGGTTCTTCCCCGGGTTCCCGGCCGAAGCCAATCAAATCGCGGGAGGCGACGATCGCGGCCACTCCGGCCAGGACCGCGACAGATAAGGCAATGGTACGTCCCCTGTGGAACCGTCGCTCGTAGGTATTGCCTACGTGCTCGCGATTCACCCGGACACGCTCACCGCTCCATAACTGCTCGCCACCACGCAGGTACCTCACGGTCGACACGGCCATCAGAAACTCGCCGTTGTCCTGGCCGATGAGGCGCCCCTCGATTTGACCGATCTCGGGTCCGATGGTGCCACCCAGCGCCACGCGGCCGGCGTCATTGACGTCGAGCGCCAGGACGGAGCCGACTTCCGGCGCCGCCTGCGTCACGGGCTGCAGCGTATAGCAGCCCGTGACGAGGATCAGGGCGAACCCAAGGGACAGCAGACGGGTCGCTTGCATCAGACTTGGTTACCAGCCGTAGGTGCTTGGACCGGCCACGGAATTCGGGGCCATGCCGACACCGGGGCCTGCGCCGTACAATTGACCGGTGCTATAACCACGAGCCTGAAGATCCTGGTAAGGAACCGCCCAGAACAGCGGCAGCCCTTCCGCGAGATCGCCCCAGCCTCTGTGATCGATCCACCAGGCCGCGAAGTGGGTGTACGAAGTCTCGATGCGCTTCTCCCACTTCATGGCTTCCATCAGGTCGCCGCAGATGACAGTACCTGCGGGCGTCGGACGCTTCGGCACGCAGGCATTGCCTGTGAGCGCTGCGCCGCCATCCGCGGTTCCGCTGACTGCGGGGAGACCGTTCGGAACACGCGTCAGGTTGATGAGGTCAGCCGCCGCCTGATACTGGCCGGCGCGGATGAGCCCTTCCGCCCGAATCATGTCGATTTCGGTCTTGTCCATGAACACCAGGTTTCCGTTGAGTCCCGTTCCGTCGCCGGACACGACCCACGAATTGAACCGGACGAAGTCGTAGTTCGACCAGCCCCAACCCAAACCGGCGAACTGGTCGCCGCCCGGATCGCGGTTGACGAAGTACCGTTCGCACGGCGTCGAGGCCGCGTTGCAGCTGTCGCGCAGGAAGTCGGCGCGCTGTGCGGCGCGCGTTTCACCCTGCGGGAAGCGGAGATCAGGCGTGACCATGAAGAAGCTCTGGTTGCCTGCGCCGCGCTCGCCCACCGGCTGCGCGATCCACGCCGCATACGTGCCCGACGTGTCGCCCATACCGATGATGAACGGCGGCATCTGGTGCCACAGCCCCGCACCGTTGCCGATGCGGCGCCAGCCACCGAACGGTCCACCCGTGGTGCTGGTGGTGTTCATGTGGTCGGCGGTGATGCCGGCTGCTGCGTCAGCAATGATCTCCGTCCAGTTCGCGGCTGCGCGCTCGGTGGGCGTCCGGCCCATGCCCGCCATGAAGCGCGCGCGGTAGCTGCGAATCAGCTTCGAGAACTCCGCCGCCGTGAACGTCGTGGGCGAGGGAAGCCACGAGAACGGCAGTGGGAACCCGTCGCCGCCCGCGGGCGTCGCCAGCGCGATATCGCTCGCGCGCTGGAGCGCCGCGTAGGCGCTATCGGCGACTTCCGTGTAATTCAGCAGCACGCCCGGATCGTCGCCAGCCATCTGCGCCGATGGGACCGCGGCTGAATCATAGAACATTGCCATGTACCCGAAGGACACGCCGCGAAGGAACTCGGCGTACGACCGCGCGCGACCATCGCGCGCGGGGGTACCCAGGAACGAGCCACCGCCCGCGACTGCGTCATCCATCTGACGCAGGAAGCTGGAAGCTACGCGAGCCACTTCACTGTGAATCGAATAGGTGGAGTTCTGCTCGCCGGCGCACACGTTGCCCGGGGTGTTGGTGTTTGCCACTCCGGCGAACGGCGCCCGGGCATTCTGGCAGTTGTTCGCCAGGCTCGAGTAGTTCTGGAATGACATGATGTTGGCCATCCCCTCGAAGTTTCCGGGGGGATTGCCGTTGTACATCGCGTTGTGCCAGCGCTTGTAGTAGCCGCCGAGCAGCGCTTCCGCGTCTGCCGGCGTGGCCAGCACGCGACGCGTGTCGGGATCGTTCGGGTTCTCGACCTCGAGGTCGCAGGCACCCAGTCCGATCGCACCGACCAGCGCTACGTATCGAAATGCGTTTCGAAACATGTAGGACAGCTCCTAGAAGCGCGTTGAGAGGGACACCGTGTACGTACGGAGCGTCGGGAAGTCGAACGCGTCCACCTGGTTGATGAGGCCGGAGTTCGCCTGCCCACCGACGACGCCAACTTCGGGGTCGTAGCCGCTGTAGTTCGTGAACGTCATGAGGTTGCGGCCCACGAGTCCGACGGTCCAATCACCGACACCGCGCACGGCCCCCACCCGGTAGGTGAGGCTGATTTCGCGCAGCTTGGCGAACGAGCCGTCTTCCACGTTGTAGTTGTTCGGGCCAAGCACGTCATAGAAGCCACCCGTGCCCGCGCCTTCCGCTCCGCCCACGCGCCAGCCGTAGCCGATCGGCTTCGCGCCCTCGACCGTCTTGCTGCCCTGGTCGAAGTAGGCCGAGTTGAAGTCGAGCAGGCCCCAGCCTTCGCCCTGGTTGTTGATGTCGTGGCCGAAGGTGCCGTCAATCAGCCCGTACAGCGTGAACCGCTTCCACTGGAAGTTGTTGCTGAAGGTCATGCGGAAGTCGGGGAGCGAGTTGCCGATGATGTGGTTCTCGCCGGTTCCCTCACCCCGCTCGCCGGCCAGCGGACGATCGATGATCGGGTGACCCCAGTACAGCGGGTAGTTCCACGGCGACTGTGCGGCCGGGAGCTTCGCCTGCCAGAGGTTCTTCTTGATACCATCCTGCCAGGTGTTGCCTTCGCCGACCCAGACGACCCAACCCTGGTCGTTCACCTGGTACGCCTTGCTCGGTCCGCACTGCGCCTGGACCGTGGCTGGCATGTCGCGGCAGCTCTTGTAGAACTGACGGCCCCAGATGTTGCCATAGCGGTTCACCGGGACGCCATCCTGCTTGTCGCGGCGCGCGGTGATCAGGAACAGCGAGCCCGTGCCCTGCGTCGTGCCGCCGTTCGTGAAGTACTCGGGAACGAACAGCTCGGTGATGTACGTACGGGTGCGATCCCACGTACCGCGGACCGACCACGACATGTCGCGCGTGTTCAGGACCGGCAAGTTCAGCGCGACTTCATACGTGTTGTTCGACAGCGTGCCCGCGTTCTTCCACTGGTTCGTGAAGCCCAGCGAGGCAGGCGTCGTGACGAAGAGGATCTGGTTCTTCGTGTCGGAGCGAGCATTGGTGAACTCGACGCCGAGACGGTTGAAGAGCTCGAAGTCCGTTCCGATTTCCGTTTCGGTCGTCGTCTCGGGCTTCAGCAGCGTGTTGCCGGCCTGGCCGAGCGAGCAGCCGCCGGTGCCGCAAGTGAAGGTCTCGTACTGCGCGTCGAAGCGCGGCGTGTTGCCCGCGGTACCACGCGAGGCACGGAGA
This sequence comes from Gemmatimonadaceae bacterium, assembly GCA_035626995.1. Classification (GTDB taxonomy): domain Bacteria; phylum Gemmatimonadota; class Gemmatimonadetes; order Gemmatimonadales; family Gemmatimonadaceae; genus DASPMP01. Next base: position 2,478 of record DASPMP010000051.1, on the reverse strand, counting down.
CGGAAGGAGCTGATCTGGTCAAAGTTCCAGAAGTCTTCTTCCGAGACACGCCACACCGCGGAGATACGGCCGAATGGCGCCCAGCGGTTGCCTTCACCGAAGAGCGAGCTGCCGTCGTAGCGGTACGTACCGTCGATGATGTACTTGCCCTTGTAGTCGGCGCTCGCGCCCGCAAACACACCGTTGTTCTTGATGGTCTGGGTGAAGGAGGTCGCCGTCTTGTTGGTCGTGGTGTTGCTGAGCGTGAACACGTCCTTCACGACGAACACCTGACCGGCGCTGTTGTCCTGCCAGATCTTGTCGCTGTCAAACAGGCCGCGGAACGAGAGCTTGCCGCTCAGGTCCGTGGTGAGCTGCTTGCGGAACGTGGCGGTCAGCGAGCCGTTGTAGGCTTCCTGCTCGCGGTTGCTGACGCCCATGTTGCCGTTGTTGTTCGCGGTCGACGCCGTGAACGTGCGGTAACCCTTCACGACCCAGTCGCGGTCGATGCGGATACGGTTGTCGTACGCGAACACACCTTCGACAGTCACCCAATCGGCCGGGAAGTAGCTCGTCGTGATGTTGCCGATGAAGCGATCGCTTTCGCGCGTGTCGACGAGGTTTTCCGAGTCATACAGGAACGTGCCGCCACCGTTGCCGGTGCCGCGGAAGCCAGCGCCACCGCCACGGACCAGGTACCGGCCGAGGGTGTCGCGACGGGCGTAGTCGGTGCCCGACGGCGCGCCGCGGAGCAGCTGGCCGAAGATGCCACCGTTCGACGAGCCACCGCTGCGGAGGTCCGTCGTGCCGTTGTCGTACATGCTGCTCACGGAGACCAGCACGTCATTGCGCACATCGTAGTCGAGGTTCACGCGGCCGCGACGCTGCTGCTGGCCTTCGAGCCCCTTGATGGCGCCTTCTTCGCTCGTGTACGAACCCGAGACGTAGTAGCGAACCCCGGCGACCTTGCCGTTCGCGTCGACCGCGTTCAGCGTCACGGGGTTGGAATTCACGACCTGCGCGAACGAGTTGTAGTACTGGTTCGGCCAGATCTGCGACTGATACACGTTGAGGAGCTCACCACCGGCGAAGGCCGGGGCGTTCCACTGCATCGACTGCGCGGTGCGGATGGTGTCCGCATTTACGTTGTTGATGCGCATGATCTCCTGCATCCAGTCGACCGTGCGCGAGCAGGGGGAGACGTTCGAGGCGCCCGCGATGCAGAAGCGGCTGCCCGTCTCGTCGATCTGCAAGTGATGGTTGACCGGCTGACCGTAGTCAAGGCTGTTCACGTCGCTGATGCCGTACTCGGAGCGGACGTTGAAGCGAACGCCTTCCTGCGTGTTGCCACGCTTGGTCTTGATGGTGATGACGCCGTTGGCCGCGCGGGTGCCGTACAGTGAAGCACCGGCGGCGCCCTTCACGACTTCGACCGACTCGATGTCGAGACCGCCCAGTTCCTCCATGGAACCGACGTTCATGATGGCGCCGTCAACAATGATGAGCGGGCCCTGGCTGCGGCCGCTCGCGTTGATCGACGTGGGACCGCGCATCAGGATTTCCGGCGAGGTGCCCGGCTGACCGCTGGTCTGCGCGATACGCACACCGGCGACCTTGCCCTGGAGCGCGCGGAGCGGATCCAGCGCGGGGACCGGGATGTCTTCCGACGTGAGGCGCGCGACTGCGAACGGCACCTTCGAGCGCTCGACGCCTTCGACGACGCCCGTCACGACGATTTCGTCGAGGCGGTTCACGTCCTGCTTCAACACGAAGTTGAAGGTCTGCGTGCCGGCCGTGACTCGGACCGGACGCACCTGCGGCTGGTAGCCGACGGCGCGGACGCGGAGGTTGACGAGCTGTCCGTTCACGCGCGCGGCGGGCAAGCTGATCGTGTAGTTGCCCTCCGCGTTCGTCAGGATCGAGACGGACAGATCTGAGATGTAGACGTTCGCGCCCTCGACGTTGGCGCCGAACTCTGAGGTCACTTTGCCGTTGATGACGGCGCCTTGTGCCTCGGCTTGCGTGGGGGTCCCCATCGCGACGACGGCGGCAAACAAGCCGACGAACATCGCGCGAGCACGGGTGGTGTGTTTCATGTCGCTCCCTCTGAGAGGACTGGGTTCACTTGCTCCTGCGGTACTAAACAAGCATGCGATGCGAGTCGGTCACATCGCGGTAAAACACGAAGGGCGCACGACGAGTGGCCTCGTCGAGCGATGGCGCTCCAACTACACTGCCTGGCACTTGTGGACTCGCGCGGGGTATCTCGCAATCCCGTTTGAGGCTGGATACTTACGCTCGTTACGCTCCCTCAACTCCGACATCCCGGTTCTGGGTCACGTGGTCACACTGGACGGGCGGGTCGCACCTCGAGCGCCCGCGATTTTAGGACGTGGGTCACACCCGCGCAAGGGTACGGTTTGCCTTGCGTCCCGGCCCTGACACCCCAATCTTCCCTGCAGTCCTCCCAAATGCGCGGAAACACACGTTTCCCGTGAG
>DASPMP010000050.1:0-9506 GCA_035626995.1 Gemmatimonadaceae bacterium | reverse complement strand
ACCGTGCTGACGACGGTGAGCCATGGGTACCGCGCCAGCATGCGGAACCCGACCTTGAAGTCGAGTGAGGAAAAGATCGCTTTGGTCATCGTCTCCCGACGAGTCGGGACTTGGCGTGGTTTCAGCGGAGCGAATTCAAGGCAAGGAGATCAGAGAATTCAACGCAGGGCCAGAACAGCGAATCCAACGCAGAGACGCAGAGACGCAGAGATTCATTGACCCTGGTTGTTCTTTGCGCCCTCTGCGGCCTCTGCGTTTCATTCTTTCCGACCACGCGTGAGGAACATGAATTGCCCTTCTATGCGCAGACGCGACAGGGAGGAGACGAGGAATGTTCGGAACGCGACGCGTACGGTGGGGACTGCTGGGGCTGGCACCTGTGGTGCCGGCGATGATCTGGGCCACCTTCTTCCGGACACCAGCCGACCGCGGCAGCATGCGACTCGAGGTCAGCATTGCCGCGAAGACGCTCAAGGTCATCGAGAACGGCAAGGTCGTGAAGACGTACGGAGTCGCGACGGGACTGCCGAGCAACCCGACGCCGCGCGGCAGTTTCCGCACGGGGAAGATCGACTGGAATCCATGGTGGCGGCCGCCGAAGGTCTGGTGGGCGCGGAACAAGAAGGCGCAGCCACCCGGCGATCCGGACAACCCCATCCAGGGGGTGAAGATCTTCTTCAAGGCGCCGGACTACTACATCCATGGGACGAACGCGCCCGCGTCGATCGGGCGCGCGGCGTCGCGCGGCTGTATCCGCATGCGCGAGTCGGACGCGAAAAACCTCGCGCGTCGCATCCGTAATGCCGGGGGAAGTGTTCCGCTGCGCATCGCGGTGATGCAAGCGTTGCCGCCCGAGATCGCCGTGTAGGCGGGTCGACGACGGCGTTGCTTGCCGGCCTCACCATCGAACCGTAAGCTCTGACCTTCGACGTCCACACCGTTGAGGGACAGGGAATGCGGATTCGCCGAGTGATCGTCGCGCTGTTCGCTGTCATCGCTGCGGCTGCGTGCAGCCCGCCGCAGCCGCAATCAGGGATTGTCGCGCCAGACGCGGGCCGCCCCAACATCGTGGTGGTGATCGTGGACGACCTCCGCTTCGACGAGTTCGGCGCCGGCGGTCATCCGTATCTCGAGACGCCGAACATCGATCGCCTGGCACGGGAGGGGGCGCTGTTCGTCAACGCGTTCCACGCGGTACCGCTCTGCTCCCCCAATCGCGCGACGCTGCTCACAGGCCAGTTTCCCACTCGGCATGGGATCATCGACAACATCGCGCGGAACCTGGCGAGCCATCGGCTGGAGACCTTCAACATCCCGCTGCAGCGCGCGGGGTATCGCACGGCGTTCCTGGGGAAGTGGCACATGGGGAACGATCCCACGCCGCGTCCCGGCTGGGACTACTGGTCGGCGCTTCCGGGACAGGGGCGGTCCATCGATCCCGAGCTGTACGAGGATGGCAGGCTGCACACGGTGCGCGGTTACACCACCGACCTGCTCACCGACCGTGCCGTCGCGTTCATCGAGCGGGAGCACGCGAAGCCCTTCCTTGTATATCTCGCGCACAAGGCCGTTCACCCGGACATCGCCCAGCGGAACGACGGGTCGGTCGATCTCGCGAGTGATCAGGGGTACATCCCCTCGCCGCGAGACGAAGGGCGATACAGGGGCCGGCAGTTTCCGCGGCGGCAGTTGCAGAGTGAAGTCGCGGCGGACCTGGAAGGGAAGCCGGTGATCCGGCACGCACTCGCCAACCTGCGTCCCGCGCCTGCTACCCGCGCCGACGACCATCAGCATCCGGCGCCGCCGTGGACGGGGGAAGAGACGATTCGGCGTCGCGCGGAGATGATTCGTGGCGTGGACCACAGCCTCGGGCGTATCATGGCGGCGCTGGACTCGCTGCGGCTGCTGGACAAGACCGTCATCGTGTTCAGCAGCGACAACGGATTCTTCTTCGGTGAGCATGGGCTGACCACCGAGCGTCGCTTGCCCTATGAGGAGTCGATGCGGAATCCGCTGCTGATGCGGCATCCGTCGACCATTCCCGCCGGATCGCGTCCAGGCGGGTTGGCGCTGACGGTGGACCTCGCGCCGACGCTGCTGGAGTTCGCAGGCGTTCCCATAGGATCGCAGATCCAGGGGCGGTCATTGATCCCGCTCGTTGCGGGGACGCCGTCAGGCTGGCGGCAGTCGATTCTCGTGGAGTTCTACACCAACGAGCAGCCCTTTCCGCACCTGATGGACCTGGACTATCGGGCCGTGCGGACGGCGCGATACAAGTACATCCACTGGATCAAGTTCCCGGAGCAGGACGAGCTGTATGATCTGGAGCGCGATCCCTTCGAGCGGCGGAACGTGGCGCGGGTTCCGGCGATGGCGGGGGTGCGGACGCAGATGCGGGACGAGCTGGCGAGGCTGGTGGTGGAGTCGATGGGGTTGAACGGGCAATGAACTGCGGATCCGTTCGATATCTGGCGATGCGTGTTAGGCAGCGACGAAGATGGGATTAGACAGCGGCCTCGCTATCTGACACACAGGTGGTTGCGGCCATTGCAGCGAAGGGTGAGTGTTAGACTGCATGAATAGCTGTAAACGTACGTTCTCTTCGCTGTCTAACTCGCGTTAGGCACACGATCGCCATGTCGAACGCTGACTTGGGAAACAGATTAAACGGCATCTTGCGCGCGAGCATGGCGTCCCTTTTCGAACAGGGCGAGCTCGCGGAACTCACCTATGGCGCCTTTAATTTCGTGGCTGCGCAAGTGCGAGCGACCGACCAACCCGATTGGACGGTGAGTTTCCCGGTCGGATATAAGCCCGATCGGACGACCATTCAGAGTGAGCGCAAGTATACGAAAGAGGAGCTCATTCAGCGTTATGAGTTCCTGGCGATCCGACAACTGAGCATAAACGAGATCATCCAGTTCGTGACGATAGTCGACGCCATGCTCAGCGATGTATTGCGAGCGGTAGTGTCGCGGTATCCGCACAAACTCGGCGGAAAGCGCACCGTCACTGTGCAAGCAGTGCTCGAATCCGGGTCGCTAGAGGAAGTACATCTGCGCGCAACTGACTCGCTCATTAATGAGCTCTCGTACAAGTCACCTTCTGAGTTCGCGGATACATTTGAAGAACTTGTTGGAGTGAATCTGCTGGAATGCCCGAGCTTCCACCGCTATGTGGAGATCAAAGCATCTCGCGACATCTTTATCCACAATCGCGGCATCGCGAACGCAGTTTACGCACGGAAAGCAGGCTCACACCTGCGGGTGCAGGTGGGAAGCGTGTTGCCCGCAGATTCGCAATATCTCCTGGAGTCCTACGAGCACTGCCTACAGCTCAGTGAGTGGTTGCAGAAGCAGTTGCACATGCTATGGCATAGCACCGACTACGAGGAGTCTCGGAAATCCCAGTTGGCCCTTCCTTTGCCTTCGGGGACACCCCCTGATGCTCCACTTGCGCCGAGCAACCCAGCGCCCGGTGCCTAACGAAGAGTTGAAGCCGATGGCGCCGGCAGAAGCGACTGGCTCACTGCGTTCGCCAGCCGCATCTTATTGGATGCGCCACGGCTTAACTCCGGCGCGTTAGGTCGACACGTAGCCCTCATGACAGAACCCATCGTTCTTCATCTAGATCTGGACGACGGACCTAACTCGATGTCTTTCGAGGACACCTATACAGGTCTCGATAACATCTGGTATGAGTTCTCGTCCGACGGCAAAGGCAACGTCGAGCTCTGGGCGAACGCGGACGGCTACGAACACCTCGCCCGGTATTTTCTCAAACTCGCCCGTGGTCGCAAACAGTCCGGATATCATTCGCACCACGCGCGCGAGTTCGGTGGGGAGCACGACTATGAGGCTGAACTCACCATTGGCATTGCGGACGCGCCCCAGGAGCACACCACCAGCGCAGCCAGCAAGCCGATCCATTCGCGGGCAATGCTTTCGTCCGCCGAGAGAACCACTACTCAGCCGGGCTATGTGAACCGCAACCGACAGACGGTTGTGCGGGCTACAGGTTTGCCCGGAAACGATCACTTGCAGCGTATCTACGTATTGAAGTGCGGAGACTGTGGAGCGGAGTATGGCGCAAACGGCTCTGACATCTTCCAGCGCAAGTGCCCGAGCTGTCAGGGCGGTGCAGATGGACTGCCGTGCTAGGTGGTTGCTTCCGCTCCCAAGGCTCATTCGCCGGGCGACACGTCCAGCAAGTCGCACTCGCCGACCTAACGAGGAGTGGAAGCTGTCGGCGGAAGCGGCTGGCTCGCTACGCTCGCCTGCCGCATTTTTGATTGAGCGCCGCGGCTTAACTCCGGCGCGTTAGGTCGACTTCCAATGGCTACCACGGTGTCGATTGGCATCGCTCTTCTCCTCCTCACGCTTACGGCCGAAGGCGTAGGAGCCCAGTCGTCTCGCGCCGCGGTACCCGCCGACTCAGTCCCTCTTTCGATTCGCGAAGCTGAGGAGTCGGGCGCACGTTTTCCTTCGCTGATCCAGCGGGTTCCACTCCCTCCCCAATTCACGGAGACATCCGTCCACGGTTCGCCGGAACGCCGATGCGTGCGGGTAGGTAACGCGTCCGTGGTGCGCGCTGGAGATTTCCTTATTGGACCGTTCGCGACTCCCATACGGCCCTGGTCCCTCAAGAAGCTTTGGTGGGTGCCAGCATCTTATCCAGGTGAGCTTCGCGTGGCGGCAGTCCCTCTTGATGGAAGCGCCAGGCCGATCGTCTTTATGCAACCCCTGGTGGCGCGCGCCCGACCGCCGCTTCCGGACTCGTCGGGCGCATTTCACCCCTCGCTCATCTCCATCCATGACAGGGGCGAATGGATGCTGTTGGCAACTTCGGGCACCAGTTGGGGCTGCATTCTCGTGCGTGTCGGGTAGCTTCGGCCCTGAATGAAGAGGAGTTGTAGCGGCCAGCGCTCGCTGCGGTAGCGGCCTGCTCGCTTCGCTCGCGGGCCGCACTCACCTCAGACCCCACCATCCTGCCATGCCGCTGCCACAAGCGATTCCAATGATCCACGTGCCTGATGTATGGGCTACCGTCGAGTGGTACGAGCACATCGGCTTCAGCGTCGCGGGGCTTCATACGGAACCATCGGGCGAGGCGACCTGGGCACAACTCACGTTCGGCGAGACACAGGTCATGCTCAACGCCGGTGGCCGGCCGAGCACGGCGGACCGACGAGAGGTCGACCTGTACCTCGTCGTCGACGAGATCGGACCTCTTCTCCAGCGCATGCAAGGACACGCTGAGTTCGTAGAGGACGTGCATGACACCGAGTATGGCATGCGAGAGTTCATCGTGCGCGATTGCAATCGCTTCTGGATCACTGTCGGGCAGCGCATGCCTGGGGCGGCCCAAGCGGACTTGCAGTCGCGGTCTGGGACATGACGACAGTTACGCGGATGACAACAGCTCCTTCCTGGCTATCCTGAATCGTCTGCTCTTTGTAGTCAGTCAGCTAGCGCTTGATCGCTGGAGCTGACCCACGTACGTTCGAGCAGTTGGGCAACGCGCAACCGCAGACATGTCGACGGCATCTTCTCGTATCCTAATGCGCCTGTTTACCGTGGCGTTCCTGTTGCTCATCCCGAGCGCCACGATCGGACGCACGGGCGTGTCAGTGCAGAAGGGGGAACGCTCGCACCCAGGTATCGCAGCGGCGAACCATAGTGTGCTGCTGCCGGCGACGCCCGAGACGATGCCCGAGCGGAAGGACGTCGATACCGCGCGGCCGCAACCGTTGGCATCCGAAGCGCGCCTGCATGACCGCCGATCTCAGTCCGCGCCGGCGCCGACTCGCGATATCGTGTCGTTGTGCTCATACGAGCGCACGGCGGACCAAGCCGCCCGACCACCTCCCTTCCAGGCCTGAAGTCAGACGAAACGATCGCAGGCACTCGCGTGCCGCGCATCGCACTGTCCGCGAACACGTCGCGGCAGTGAATCTCTCACGTCCGATCTCTCAGACTGGAGCGCCCAATGTACGAGTCATTTCGCATGCGGTTTTGCGTGAGCCCCCGCATGCATCGCACGCCACGCTTTGTAATCATTCACACGCTGTTGTCGCTGATGACCTGTCTGTCTCTCGCGTGCGCCACGAGTCGTGAGGCAGGCCCGCCATGCCCCGCGATCGAGATGAGTGTAGTGGTGGATACGCAAGCGGATTCCACCAGGACCGGCACCCTGAACGACACGACGACCATCCTCATGTCTCGGACTCCGATGGTGGCTACCGGCGACATCATCAGCGCCACCGCGTCCGAGGGCGAGGACACATGGGCTCTCGATTTCACAGTGACCGATGTTGCGGCGAAACGCGTTCAGGAAGTCAGCAAACAGAATGTCGGCAGAAACCTGGCCCTTGTGGTCGACGGGAAAGTGCGCGGCACGCCGCGCATCGCTTCCGCGATCATCGGCAATCAATATCGAATCGACGGCTTCGATCGAACGGACGCGGAGCGGATGGCGACGGCAATAAGCAACGGCTGCCGTCGGTAGACGCGTGGGCTGCTGGCGCCACCGCCAGCTATGGCGTCAGCAGCCTGTCGCGCAAACAGGAGCGGGGTTTAGCGCTTTGTCAGGAACCGGGCGATCTCGGCGGCGAGCTCAGTCGGCCGTTCGGTGGAGATCATGTGTCCCGCCCGCGAAATTGCCACGTGCGCCGCATGCGGCAGGCGCCGGAGAATCGAATCTCGCTGTTGCAGCGATCCGGTCACGTCACGTTCGCCGACGATGAGCAGGACGGGAACGCCCAGTCGGGACAGCCGCTCCGACATGGGAGGCGAGAGGTTCTGCTGCGCCGCAGGATTCTGGAGCCAGATGGGTGCATTCTCGAGAACCATGGCGCGATAGCGTTCACCGTCGACGCCGCGTGCACGCGTGCCCTCCATCATGATGCTCGCCCACCATAACTGCGACGCCTTTTGCGCATCGCGAGTTCGGAGGGCCTCGCCGATCGGGCGCATCCACTCTCGCGACGCCTGCACGCGAATGTCCGGCAGGCCAGGGGAGACCAGCACCAGCCGCCGCACCAGGTCCGGCCGGACCAGCGCCAGTTCGAGCGCTGCATTGCTGCCTGTCGACAGGCCGACGATGTCGCTTGTGCGAACGCCGAGGTCGGTCAGCAAGCCAGCGAGATCCTGCCAGGCGAAGAATGGCTCGTCGGCGCGCGCAGACTTGCCGTGGCCGCGAAGGTCGTAGCGAATGACCTGTCGCTGCTGCTCGAGTATCGCGGTGACTTCATCCCACTCGCGGTGATCGGTCTGAAAACCGTGTATGAGTACGAGCGGCTGGCCACGACCGGAGACGACGTAGTGAATGCCTCGGGAAGAAACCCCGCTCGTCACCGGTGCCGGAGTTGGCAGGCTGCGGCATGCGACGAGTAGCGCGGTGAGCAGAAGGACAATCCGCATATCGGATATTCTCCCGCTGATGTAGTGGAGGCAAGACGTCGAAGCGCCCACCGGCGAACCCGCTCCGCGTGTTCGGGCGGCATCTCGCTCGCAGGCCTCGCGAGCTGCATCTTATTCGATCCGCCGGCAATTTTTGGCGCGTTCGGCCGACTGTTCTGCCCCAACGGACTTACACGCTCGGTGATGGGAGACTGAGATGCTTGGTATGGCCATCCGGTCGGTCACGCTCGGCTTCCTTGCTACTGCTCTTCTGGCAGGGGCGGCGCGAGCTCAGCGCTTCGAGCCGACACGGTTCGCTGCCACCGCGGAGTCTCGGTCTTCGCTGGCCATCGCGCAGGTGCGTCCCTCTGGGTGCTCCGGTCGTCGCATCGGCACGGTCGCCTTGTACGCCGGGGTCGGTGCGGTGATGGGTTATGCCATGTTTACCTTCGGCATTGGGGCGCTCGCCAGTGATCATGGAACGGTGTATCGGCGCGAACGCCGCCGATGGGTCCTCATATCCACTGGCGCCGGCGCGGCAATCGGAACATTTCGGGCGATCGCGTACCCCTGTCACCGGCTGCCTTAGCTTCACGTTCGCGATACGGTTTCAGTATGCCGGTCAGCTGAAGAGCGTCGTGACTCCGACCGCGACAAAAGGTTGTAACGACGGAGGTGGTGCTATGAAGCGTTCGATGGCCATCTATGCTGTTGCAGCAGTTTTGTTCGGCCGCGCCGCGTTCCGTCCGCGGTTGTTTGCGCGAGCCCCCGCGCCCGAGACGCCGTGATGTGGAAGGTGGTTTACGCGGTCGCGACCGTCACGGCAGGCATCACTGTCACAAGCTGCCGGGAGGACAACGTGTACCTGCCGGTTACGGTGATTGTGCCCGCAGAGATAGCATCCCTCTCGCCCGCCGAGCTCCGACTGTCACTCTGGACCTACGACCCGTCGCTCGCGGATGCGCCGGCAACGCTCGTCGATGCAGATTCAGTACGATTTTCTCACGTCCCTGGTACCCAGGACAGGTTCCGGATGCACGTCGAAGGGCGAATACCCGAAGGATTCAGGCACTATATCAGCGTCCGCGGCTTTGAATTGACCCCGCAATGCGAGAACTACGTTCTGTGAGACGGCATCGAGGGTACCGGGACGCCTTTGACTGTCGTTATGCGGGCCGTCGCGACGCGAAGTTGCCCAACCCCGTCCGCAGGGCCACTGGCCCGGTTGCCACATGACGACTAACAAGACCACGCCGACCGGCGCCAGCGTCAAGGACTACATCGCCTCGCGGGCCAGCGAACGGCAGCGCGCGGACGTCCGCGAGTTGATGGCGCTGCTCAAGTCGGTGACGAAGCAGCCGCCGAAGATGTGGGGTCCCAGCATGGTGGGCTACGGTCGTCAACGCTACACCTACGAGAGCGGACGCACCGGCGAAGTGCCGCTCGCGTGCTTTGCCATCCGTGGTCGCGACATCGTTGTATACGTGTACGCCGAGAGCGAGAAGCAGAAGGCGTTGCTGGCACGGCTCGGCAAGCACTCGATGGGCAAGTCCTGCTTGTACCTCCGGCAGCTCGCCGACATCGACACATCCGTGCTCAGGCAGCTCGTTGCCGGATCGATCGCGGAATTCCGGCAGCGTTATGGCGGTGCATCCGTACCCCGAACTCGTGAGGCATCAGGTGGCCACGCCCGTTCCATCCGCTGATTCCTACGTGAACGAACCTGTTCGGCACCCTCCATTGACTGTCGTGGATGTGCGTGCTGAAGCCGCGCGTGTCACCGATGATTACCGGAATCAGGTCCTGAGCAAGGTCAACACGAGTTGCTTTCGACTGGCTGTCGTGAGTGGTGAATATCCCTGGCATAGACATCCACGATCGGATGAGCTTTTTCTCGTCGTAGAGGGTCGGCTCGAGATCGAGATCGCCGGCGGTCAGACTCTGCATCTCGACCCGTGGCAAAGCGCCGTCGTGCCGGCCGGAGTCATCCATCGTACCCGGGGAGTGGGGCGCACCGTGAATCTCTGCTTCGAGGACCTCGCAGCGGAGACGGAATTCGTCGACGCAAGCGGCTAGGGTCGGAGGTGGAAAGGCCGGTGCGCTGGA
>DASPMP010000049.1:0-22778 GCA_035626995.1 Gemmatimonadaceae bacterium | reverse complement strand
GTTCCGCCTGCAGGAGCATGCGCGGTCCCGCGATGCCTGGGATCTTGGCGACGGCGAGCCGCTGGCCGCCGAGGTGCAGTTCACGCGACAGAGCGGTGTCGCGCGCGCGGCTGCCTCGAACGGCGCGCCGGTGCATGGGCGCGCGGACGTCCGGATGTTCGCGGTACGTCGCGCGGACACATTCGCGCGCTGGCTCCTGTCATTCGCCGGCGACGCGGTGCCGCTGTCGCCGCCAGAGCTGGTCACCGCATGGCGGGCGCTGGCTCGCGGGACGCTCGAGCGCTATGACCGCCATTGATCAGCTCCGTCGCCTGCTTGCCATCCTGCCACAGATCGGTGGCGGCGAAGCGGTGCCGATCGCGGACGTTGCGCGCCGAGCTGGCAGCGACCCGGACACCATCCTCGCGGACCTGCGCGACCTCTCGGATCGCGAGGGCGATCCTGCCGGTTTCGTCGAGCACCTGCAGCTGTTCATCGAGTCCGAACGGATCTCCATGGCACCCACGCTGTTCTTCCAGCGTCCGACGCGCCTGAACGAAGATGAATGGCGCGCGATAGAGCTGGGAATCGCGCTGCTGCGCGCCGAGCGGAAGCCAGACGACCGGCCGGCGCTCGATGCGCTGCTCGCCAAGGTGCGCCAGCTCATGGCCGAGGTGCCTGCGCAGGAAAGCCAGCGGGCTGCGACCCTTGGGGCGGAGCGGCATGCGGATGTTGTAGCGGTACTGCGGCGAGCCATGCGCACGCAGCGAAAGGTGGAGATCACTTACCAGAAGGGGACCAGCGATGCTCCCGACGTGCGCAGCATCTGTCCCTTCAGCTTCGTGACCGAGCAGGGCGCGTGGTACCTGGTTGCGCACTGCGAGCGCAGCGAGGCCATTCGCGTGTTCCGGCTGGATCGCCTGCTGGCCATCAAGGTTCTGGCAGAGCCATTCGAGGAATCGCAGGACATCGACGTCGAAGAACTGATGTCGAAAGGACACGCGTTCGTGGGCGATCCACCCGAGCGCCTGCGTGTCCGTTACTCGGCGAGGATTGCGAAGTGGATCGCCGAGCGGGAACGAGGGACGTCGAATGCCGACGGCTCGTTCGAGGTGGAGTATCCCCTTGGAGATGCTGACTGGGCCATACGTCATGTCCTCCAGTACGGTCCCGACGCAGAGGTGCTGGCACCGGCGCGAATCCGTGATGCGCTGGTCGCGCGGCTGAAGCAGATGTCGGCGTGAGCCGCCGCGGTACTCCCCCTCGGTCAGCGCATCCCGACGCCGAGGCCTGCGATCGCCAGCACGGCCCCCGTCCAGAACACCAGCGACCACTTCATCAAGGACGATTGCACGTCATTGATGCGTTCGTTCAGGGCGCTGTGCGACGTCGTCATCTCGTGCCGCAGTGCAGCCTGGGACTCGGTCACTTCCTGGCGGAATGTGGCGATCTGCCGCTCCAGTGCGCCGCGCAACTCGGCAAAGTCAGCGCGCATGCTTTCGCGGAATGCCCGCAATTCGCTGCGCTGCAGCTCGACACCGTCCAGCAGGTTCACGAGGCCCCCGGTTCAGGTCCGCTCACGGTAGTCTAACGCCGAGCACTCGCAGTCATCAATGCATTGCCCGAAGGAGCAAGCGGTGGTGGACGGAGTCAGCTACCTGTCCATCTGCTTCATCCGATCCGGGTTGTAGCGCGACCCGACTCCGCGCTGGCGCGCGCCGTCGGCCGCAGCGTGCGTATTCAGGCATTGCAGCCCGTGGCGCGTTGCGTGACTGGAACGCCGTCGATGGTGGGTGACTTACTCATCGTGATCGCCGACCCGCTGCCACGTATGCGGGTCCGGTGGAAGTGGGGCGTGGACCTTATGGTGATCACGATCAGCGATCGCATTGATGTGCGGCGGCCCCGAGTCTCGGCTTTCGGCTCTGGGCTCTCGCCTCTCGGCCGCAGGATCACATCTGGTCGGAGTTCGGTCTTATCGGCTCCGATTCCAGGCGTTCGAAGTCCGGGTCTGAGAAGATCGGGCTTTCAACGGTATTGCCAGGCCCGGCGGCGTCGTTCACGGCGCCAGCGAAGCGAGCTACGATCTGATTCATCCGGCGCACTTCGCTCACCAAACGATCCACGGACCGTGTCTCCCAGTACCCCGTTTCATCGCGCACCTCTGCGCTCAGACCGAGCTTCATCGCCGCTTCGATAGTATCTACGACGGAGCGATGGCAGCGGAGCAGATGGTCGTCGCCGAACCGGCTGGCATACTGCGTCTTGCAGCAGCCATACCAGTACCAATAGCCCTGCAGATCGGCGCGGGTGGCATCTGGAGCTCCGGCTGATTCGCTTGGCCTGACCAGGCCAAACGGCGCGGCTTCCGATCCATCGCCCGGGTAGAGGAAAAACATGTTGACGGCGACGTCGTGTGTGGTCGCCGGGATCTGCCGCTTTCCGTCGCGGCCCTCGAGCGCGCCGTGTGCGAAAACCCAGGCCCACCGGTTTGTGCTCCAGGGCTCGTACCGTTCGTCACCGGTAAGCAGCTCGAGGGTCGAAAACTGCACCAACGGCCCGACCTCCGCCTCCGTCGACTGGCATATGGCGCGAAGCTGTTCGAGCAGATGCGTGGCTTCCCCGACGGATGCGCTGCCAGGGAGCCAGAGCTCGTAGTTGATGTGAAGGCCCATTCTATTGACGCGGCATCAGCGAACCCCGTCGCGAGCTACGATCCTCGCAGCCAGAGCCCGACCAGGGTCGCCATCACCATCGCCCACATCCCGATCATCACGCGCGTATGCGTATGGAGAGCGATTTCGACCTTCTTCCCCTCCTCGGAGAAGCGCGCCCCCATCCGGGCGTCCAACTTCGCGATCTCTCCGCGTAGCTCGGCGATTTGCTGGTCCAGCTTTGACTCCAGCTGTGTGATTCGCTGGCCCAGCTTCGCTTCCAGCTCCGCGGTGCGCTGGTCCAGCTTCCCTTCCAGTTCCGCGGTGCGCTGGTCCAGCTTTGACTCCAGCTGTGTGATTCGCTGGTCCAGCTTTGCTTCCAGTTCCGCCGTGCGCTGGTCGATCCGTGCGTATAGCTCGGCAGCTCGCTGGTCGAGCTTCGATTCGAACCGTAGCGCGTTCTGCTCGTTGATGAAGCGCAGGTCCGACCTCGACGCGTCGTCGATCCTGTTGAAGAGATCTACCATTTCGTTGACGACCTTGTCCCCGAAGCGCTCGTAGAACTCGCGGGACAGTTTGGCGGTGATGGGCAATGGCGGATCCCCTGTACGTGGTGGATCCGCACTTTATATCCTATGCTCGGCAAGGCCCGGACCGAAAGAGCGCAGGTCCTACCGAGCCGACGCGACCCATCTGGTGCAAGCCATCTCAAGCGGCGCCGCCGGGGCCGCGCCGCATGAGGCATCATTACCCGCCATGAACGTGTGGTCATAAAACTGTGACAACGCATTCGGCAGACACGGCCGGCGTCTGTCAAAGTTTTATGACCACACGCGTTGAAGCTGGGGATGTAGCGTCATCAATGCATTGCCGGTGGGAGTAACCGGACAGGCGCAGCGCGCCCAGCCGGTTTGTTTGGGCCGATCCTGCGTGGCGGGCCTGTTCGCCGCGCAGCCGATGACGCAGTCGATCCCAGGGACGCGCGCAGATTCACCGGTACCGCTTCGGATGTCCTCAAGTCGATGAGGCCGACGTCGCTACCCTCAATAGTAGGAGTCCAGTGGAAGAGGCTCGTGTCTCCTGGGAGCACAAGTCCATGGCCCATGCTGCTGCTCGGTGAACGATCGAGTATGGATCCATCAGAAACGCGTGACCGAGCGAGCCCCGCGCCGAACTTCGTGTGAAAGAGCAGCTGGCCATCAGACGTCAAGTATGACTTGCCAGCCTGGCCCGGCCCCTGGTCCTCGATGCGGCCAGCGACCGAGGGAATCGAGCGGATCAGGGTGAGATTGGTGTCGTAGATGGATCGCCCGATGGCGATGACGTGCGGCGCCCGGCTGATTGTCGGCCTGCCATGCGTGAGGGCCTTGCACGTGCCGAGACTGTCGCGCGCGGCGAAGTAGACCTGCGTGCAGGTGTAGGTCGCGATCACGACGATGTCACGCTCGGGCGATGTCTCCAGGTGGTCGAGTGACCCGTCGGCCCCACCTGCCATGAACTGCTGCGCACCCGTGGCGAGGGTCACCAGCAGCGGCGGGATGTCTCGCGCATAGGTCCCGGTGACGCCGACCGTTACGATAGCCTTGCCGTTGGCGGCAACGGCGACGAGTTGCGGACGCTCATCGTCAGCCAGGGCGGTCAGCGTGATTTTCGTGATGGTCGGCGTGGCATCGCGCAGGTTCACGATCGCCAGCGCCCGTTCCTCCGGGATCGCAATCACCAGGGAATCGCCAGAAGGCGTGAGGTCCAGTCCGAAGGGATGGCGTGTCAGACCGATCGTCCCGGTCACCGCGAGCGTCGCAGGGTTCAGCACCGTCACGCGGTTGAAGTTGGATTGCGCCAGGTACACGGCATTCCGCGTCGCGCTCGCGCGAACTGCGCTGATCGATCCGAGGAGCGAGGCGGCGATAGACGGACGCCGCACGGTCGGTGCGAACACCAGTCCCGGATCAGCACCGACCACGCGCTGCGTCGACAATCCGGAAGCATCCCATGAGGTAACCCGCGCGCCGTGCCCGATCATCGCCGCCCACGTCGCGGTGATCGGAACCTTCACGACTGTGCCCCAGCTGCCTTCAGAGGTGAACGTCGAGTCCACCGGTCCGCTGGGCAGCACCTCCCAGCGCACCTTGCTCAGGCGATAATTGTCGCTCGCGCCCACATACAGCAGGAGCGTGTCGCCCACGTAGTAGTAGCCCCTCAGGCTATTGTCGGGGCCCACGCAGCAGGTGGACCCAACGGAGAGCGCGGCGGTGGGCGGCGTGTGATCGCCGACCGCGCCGGATGACACGATCTTTCCGCCGGGTGCTGTTCCCGCCGCCGGACCGGGGATGCCGGGCGCGGTGGTCACAGCCCGCGGTGTCGTCCATCGCCCTGATTCCCAGCGCGCATGCATCACGACACCCGGCGCACCGAGGATGGCGGCGTCCGAAATGGGAGTGCCGGTGAACAGGAGGTGCAGCCCACCGGCAGCGTCCACCACTGCGACGGGTCCGTACAGCGCCATCGCCATCGACTGACGCTGCGTCTTCTGCCAGGTGCGTCCGCGATCGATGGACACTGCGGTGTACATGGTGCTCGCGCTGTCCTCGCGGTCCAGGTGCCATACAGCCACGAGCGTGTCTCCGCCGAGCCGCGCGAGGTTGATCGCGTCGTTCCGTCCCCGAACGGTGTCGAGGAAGACGAGTGACGACCAGGCGATCGAGTCCGCGGTCCAGCGACCGTGCAGTGCATACACACCGGCGATGCTCCCGGGCCGGGTCATGAGCGTCACGAGAGCGACATCGTCGCCGACACTGACGGCAGCCGCCGCCGGATTGTGGCTCCCGCCGCCGCGCCAGCGCCCCTCCTGCCAGCGTCCGTCGCGCAGTTGCGCGAACGCCAACCAGTCTCCGGACCCGTCCTGCACGAGTGCCGCGACGAATGGACTGATCCCGCGCGCGCCGGGACGCGCCGCCGCAGGTTCGGCCATCGCCATCCTGCGCCCGCGAAGGACGGTACGGGCGTTCGTCCAGCGGCCGTTGTCGAAGGTGGCCACGTCGATCCCACCGGGATCACGGTCGTCGCCAGGTGTGTCGAACGACTCCCATGCGATCGTCGGCGCGCGGTCATCGCCGACGATGACGCGCGGCTTCCGGCGACCGCGCAGGACATCGACCGGCGGTACGCCAACCGCAACGCCCGCGGAATCAATGAGCACTCCCGCGCGCGTGAAGGCCGTGGCGGCGTCCGTCGAGTCCGCGCCGGGGGCGGGCAGCATGAGCGTCCGCTGCATCCAGAGGAAGGTTGGCGCGCCGAGCGCCAGAGTGCGGGAGCCATGTGCGTCGACCGTGCCGCGCTCGACGTAGACCGGACGACCGTCGCCACGGTGCAGCGGGAAGGGGGGCGACCAATTCCCCTCACACGCGACGGACGATGCCGGAGCCTGCTGCGCGTGCGTGCAGGCGGTGGCGATGAGCGTGAGCGCTACCCAGGCAGGAAGTCTCGAGGCCATGTGCAAAACTTAAGACAGGTGCGCCAGGAAATGACCACCACCCGGCGTCATCGCCGGGCACTATGTTAGAAATCGGTTACGGCCTCGGCCGTGCGGTGATTATAATGCGCTGGCCAGGATCCACCCCTGCCGTTGGCTGGAGATATGACGTCTTATCCGACAACTGGCGATCCAACACGATTCGTGGGCTACAGCAAGGAGGCTCGCGACCGCATCAAGGAGGAAACGATCGACGCGATTCTTGCTCGCGTCCCGGCGGCCGACCTGCCACGGATGCAAGAAATCCTGCGTCCTCCCCCGGATTCGAACGAGATCGTCGTTATCGCCGCCCATTCGGATGAGGAAACGGCGCGCCTGCTTGGCGTGCTGCACTCGCTTGCGGCGATCGATGTCCAGGAGGCAAGAGCGGCGTCCAGGGCACGTCCACGAACCCGGTCCATCGGCGTGGCGATTGGCCTCGTCCAGACGTTAAAGCCGGACACGGTGCGCGTGCGGGTTATCCGCCGCCCTCCTCGCGACTACGAGACGTACATTCTCCTGCGCGAGTCCGACGCCACCCAGTCCGACTTCGCGATCGGAATCCGCATCGCGAAGGAGATGCACACTCGGCTCGGCCGGTCCATCGATCGGGAAATTGTACAGGACTTCGATCCGACCACCACAGACCTGACCCCGTACGCAGACCTCCCAATGCCCGGCGAGGTCTTGCCACCCCACGACGAGCTCCGCCAGTCCCCTCTGCAGGATGTACCCGGTATTGGAATGATGCGCGGAATCTTCCGTGGGATCCTTTTGCCGCCGCTTCCGGATGAGGCGGAATGATCCACCTACGCTCGGCAAGGCCCGGACCGAAAGAGCGCAGGTCCTACCGAGCCGACGCAACCCGTCGGGGGCACGACACGGCAAAGCTGCGCCCCAGCGGCGGCCTCGCATGAGGCAATCATCGCCCGCCATGAACGTGTGGTCATAATACTGTGACAACGCATGCGGCAGACACGGCCGGCGTCTGTCAAAGTTTTATGACCACACGCGGCGCAACCAGCCCCCAGGCCTCCCTTACGCGAGCAGACCCTCCACAAAGCGCACGGTCTCGCTCCCAGGATCTGCCCCCAGCTCCGACCGCATGCGATCCGCGAACCGGCGATACAGCCGCAGCGCCTGGGTGCGCTCCCCAAGCGCGGCGTGCGCGCGAAGCAGCGCCAGCAGCGCGTCCTCATGCAGCTCGTCGCGCGCCAGCACCCGCGCGTACACCTCGGCCGCCCGCGCATGGCGCTTCTCCACCTCGTGCCGCGCGCCGAGCAGGAGCAGCGCATCGATGTACAGCTTCTGCAGGTGATCGCGGTGCTCCAGGTGCCAGTCGCCCACGGGCTCGCCGTCCATGAAGTCGCCGCGGTACTTCGCCAGCGCTGACTCGAGCTGTGCGACGGCGCCAGGCTCGCCCCGCTCCACGGTGCGCGTCGCCTCACGCACCTCGCGCGCGAAATCCAGCGCGTCGAATTCCTGGACCAGCGCCGCATCGATGCGATAGCGATCGTTCACGAGCGTCACCCACTCCTGGCCGCCGAGCGCCTTGCGCAGGCGGTGCAGGGTGACGTGGAAGTTGTTGCGCAGCTGGCTCGTGCTCGCGTCGGGCCAGAACACGAGCCCCACCTGGTCCTTGGTGCGCCCGTCGGGATGCATGAGCAGGTAGACGAACAGCTCCCGCGGCCGCGCCGAGCCCCAGGCCGCTGCGTCCACCGGCTTCCCACCCACGTACACCTGCAGCGGCCCGAGCGCGTGCACTCGCAACCGCGGACGCGACTCGTCCACCGGCGACACCGGCACTGGCACGCGATGCTCCGAGGTGTGGCGCGCTGCCTCCTGCAACGCCATCGCGACCACCTGCGCCGTCGTCAGTTTCCGCCCCTCGGCGCACACGGCATCGAACCGCGCGCCGAGCTCGCGCTTCAGCGTCTGCTCCATCGCGTCATGCTCGGGCTGCGACAGCACCGGCAGTGCGACGGCCAGCCGCTCGCGATGCGCCTCGGTCGCGGCAAAGATCCGCACGGCGTCCTCATACCGCCCGCGTCGCGCGGCCGCAAAGCCCACGGCGTCCAGGCCTAGGGCGATCCCCCAGCCGTCGTTGATGGACAGCTCGATCTCGAGCCCCTCGAGAACGGCGTGGCAGGCTTCCTCGACGTTGCCCAGCGCCAGCTCGACGCGCGACAGCGTCACCAGCGCGTGGCCAAGGGATGTGGGAAGGCTCGCCGTGCGCCCGATGTCCACGTTCGACTGGATCATCTCGCGCGCCAGTGCGAGGTTACCCTCGCGGTACGCGGCCCATCCGCGCCAGAAGTGCGCGAAGACGGTGACGACGTCCGTCCACGGCCACGCCTTCGCCAGTTGCACCGCTTCGTCGAGCACGGGGATAGCGCGCGCGAGGTCGCCGCTGAGCAGGATGGCGGCGGCGTACTTCGCGGTCGCGGCGGCCACGCCGTGGTCATCGCCTCCCTCACGAAGAAGCGGGATCGCAGCCTCGAAGTCGCGCTGCGAACGCTGCCACTCGCCCTGCGCGAGCGCGGTGAGCGCACTCGCCGCCAGTGCGCGTCCGCGGTGCAGCGGAAGCGACATTCCGGGCATCGCGAGGGCCGTGTCCGTGAGCTGCCGCGCCTCGCGGAAATGTCCGACGGTGTACCAGTACCAGAACAGGCCGCCGGTGAAGCGCAGCGCGTACTCCACGCGGGACGGGTCTGCCATGGCCCAGCCGACGGCGGCGCGCAGGTTGTCGTGATCGCGCGAGAGGCGCGCCACGATCTGGATGGAGTTCGCGCCGCCGACCATGTTCGGCGCGGCGTCTTCCACGACCGCGAGGTAGTGCATCGCGTGCTGGCGCTCGAGCGCGTGCACCTCGTGGGCTTCGATGAGCCGCTCGCGCGCGTACTGCCGCACCGTCTCCAGCACGCGATATCGCGCGTCGCCTTCGCCCGCCTCCATCACCACGAGGGATCGGTCGACGAGCGCGGTGAGTCCGTCGAGCAGGTCGTCGACTTCCAGCGGCAATCCTGCACACACCGCTTCGACGGCGTCGAGCCCGAACGTCCCGGCGAACACCGACAGGCGACGGAGCAGCACCTGTTCGCGCTCGGAGAGCAGCCCGTGGCTCCATTCCATGGTCGCGCGCAGGGTGCGATGGCGCGGCAGCGCCGAGCGGCTTCCGCCGGTGAGGAGCCGGAAGGCGTCGTCCAGCCGTTCGAGGATCTGCTGCGGCGACAGCACGCGCGCGCGCGCCGCGGCCAGCTCGATGGCGAGCGGAATGCCGTCGAGCCGGCGGCAGATCTCGCGCACGATGTATGTGTTAGCGTCCGTCAATGCAAACGACGGCATGGCAGTTCGTGCGCGCTCGTCGAAGAGACGGACCGCGTCGTCGGTCGCGAGGGGCGGCACGAGCCAGGCCGTCTCGTTGGCGACGCCAAGGGCCGCGCGACTCGTCGCCAGCACGGTGAGGCGAGGGCAGCCCCGGAGGAGCGCGTCGACAAAGGCGGCGCACGCGTCCACGAGATGCTCGCAGTTGTCGAGGACGAGGAGCACCTGCTCGCCGCAGAGCGCGCGGACGATGCACTTGACCGCGGTGGAATCGGTGCGGTCGGGGACCTGGAGGGTTTCCCCCACATGCTGCGCCAGCATGTCGGGATTGGACAGGCCGGCCAGGTCCACCCACGCGACGCGCTGCCATTCGTGCGCCCGGTCCGCGATCTCGGAGGCCAGCCGGGTCTTGCCGCTGCCGCCCGCGCCCGTGAGGGTCACGAGGCGGGCGGACTTGACCAGCGCGGCAAGGTCGTTCAGCTCGCGCTGACGGCCGATGAAATCGGTGAGATGGACCGGGAGCACCATGCCACGATATGACGGCGAAAGGCGGACAGCAACTGCGGAACTGACTATGGAACTGACTACGGAACTGACTACGGAACTGACTACGGAACTGACGGCGGAACTGACGGCGGACGTTACGGCGTCTCGAAGAACCTGAGGGTGCGGCGCAGGGCGTCCGCGGCTGGCATGTCGCGGGACAGGATGCAGAGCGGCAACGTCACCACCGGGGGGCGGGCGTAGGTCCCCGAGGGGATGTCGCTCGCCTCGCCTTCCGGCGTGGGGACCAGCACCACCCGTCCCACGAACTCGTTCCTGCCGAGTGCCAGTTCGAGGGCGGCGTCGCAGTAGCGACCGGCGGCGATGACGGGGACCTCGGATGCGCCGATCCCATCGAGGAGGGACCGGAGGGCCCCGGCGACCTCGTTGACGTCGGCCGGAAGCTCGGGCACCACCAGGCGATAGTGCTCGGCCACCCCCTCGGCGAAGCCGGGCCAGAGATCGTCGCCGGCGGCGAGGAGGAGAAGGGCGGTTCCGGCGCCCGACCGGCGGTAGCGCAGCACGCGGTCATGGGCGCGGACTTCGGCGACGGCGTCGCCGGCTGGGGAAGCAGTTGTGTGTGTCATGCGACGCACGATGCGCCGGGGTGCTTACAGGGCGCTTACAGGCATGCCGGTAAGGGGGAGACATCCGGCGTTAGGCAGCCGGTAAGCGCCGCGATTGATAGTTCCCGCGTCGCCCGGGCCACATGGGGACCGGGCACGGGATCAACACACTTTGGGGACTACATATATGAAGAGCATCATCGGCGTGCTGGTCGCCACCGCGATCATCGCGGCTGCAGGCAACGGCGGAACCAATGGCGGAACCAATGGCGGAACCGACGGCGGAACCAACGGCGGAACCAACGGCGGAACCAAGGGCGGAACCAAGGGCGGAACCAACTACGGAACCAACGGCGGAACCAACGGCGGAACCAACGGCGGAACCAACTTCGTTCGAGTGGATGGCGATGCGCAGAAGGTTGGGAATGGCGTCGCGCGCGCGTACATCGTCGTCGACGAGAAGAACGTGCCCGTCGAGGTGGGGGTCGCGCTCAGCGAAGGGGTGATGGAGAACCTTCCCAAGCCGATGCCGATGGACCACTCGAAGCCGATGACGACGGAGCACCTGGACATGCACCAGTGGATCCTGGCGCTGCCAGCGAAGAACCCCACGCCGTACCAGTTCGTGCAGTTCGGCTGGAACCCGCAGGGCCATGAGCCGCCGGGCGTCTGGGACGTGCCGCACTTCGACTTCCATTTCTGGACGGCGTCGCTGGCGCTGCGGAACTCGATCGTGCCGTCGGACCCGAAGTACGCGGAGAAGGCGGCGCGCTACCCGGCGGACAGCCTTCGGCCCCAGTTCTACCTCGATGCGGCGACGGCGGCGAAGACCACGGCCGCGGCGATGACCGTTCCCGAGATGGGGCTGCACTGGTTCGACGTACGTACGCCCGAGGTGCAGAAGATCGCCGGGAATCCCCAGGGGTATCGGCCCTTCACAACGACGTTCATCTATGGGACCTGGGACGGCGAGTTCGTGTTCGCCGAGCCGATGATCACGCGCGAGTACCTGATGACGAAGGGGGACACGACGATCCAGGTGCCGTCGGCGCGGTTCGCCGCGGCGGGCTACTACCCGGCGTCGTACCGGATTCGCTGGGACGCGTCGACGCGCGAGTACCTGGTATCGCTGACGGAGTTCTCCCGGCGCTGAGCAAAAACCAGTTTGAAGGTTTGAAAGTTTGACGGTTTGCCGGTTCGCGAAGGCCGGCAAACTGTCTCTCGGCTCTCGGCTCTCGGCCTCATCTATCCGCCGCTATCAGACGCCGAGCTTGAGCGTCGCGACGAGCGTGCGATACCGCGGATGCACGTCGGGGTCGTATCCGCCGTAGGAGCCGCTCGTCCACAGATTCCATCCCGCCAGTCCCACGCGTGCGCCACGCGTCGATAATCTCGAGAACCACCGAGGTGGAAGCGTCCACTCCAGCGTGAGCTCCCGCAACGCGATGTGGGTGGCACTCTCCACGAACAGCTCGTTCGGCCCGAGGCCGATGGCCTTCGCCGCGTAATAGCTCTCCGGCTTCGGCGTTCCTGAAGTGCGCGCGGACTGGTCCACCTCCGGCGCGCGTCCAATGCGCGTGGCCAGCTGGTGCTGCTGGTTCATGATGTCTCCGCCGACAACTCCGGTCAGCGTCGCGGAAACCGAGACCGGCCCGATCCGCACGTCGTTCACAAACCCCAGCTCGAAGTCGGGGGTAAAGTTGCCGATCGCCAGCAACGCCGGGCCCTGGGTGCATGGAGCGAGCGCGGGACACGCCTGGTACGGCAGTGGCACCTCGGCGGCGGTTCCGATCTCCGCGGCGCGCACATAAAAACCTTCGTCATTGACGACGTAGTCGGCGGCAGACCCTGGCAGCCATCCGCCAGCAATCGTCTCGGCCAGTTGGTCGGCGTTGCGGATCCATCGCCGTCCGTAGATACGACCGATCGGCTCACCCCCACGGATGAAGGTACCTCCCGCGGTGATGAATTCCGGACGGCTCATCTCCACAATGCGCGCACTCACGCGATGAAGATCGAGCGCCGCGTCCCAGCGCACCGCGCGACCCGTCAGCACCGGACCGCGTATGGAGAGCTCGTGTGCCTGGCCCTGCACATCACCGATATTTCCCCAGGTGGGACGGCTGCCGAGCGTCAGCGGGAGGAAGGTGATTCCGAGATACGCGTTCGTGCGTTGGCGCGACCAGGTGTAGCTGCCGAGCAGGTTACGCGGCAGGCGGACGTCCGCGCCCGCCTCCCACTCGGTTGCGAAAGGACGGTGCAGTAGGCTTTGCGTGAAAAAGTCGATCTCCTCGACGCGCGGAAATGGTGGCGACGATGTGCCGTAGCCCCCTCGCAGCCGCACATCGGCGTTTACGGCATAGCTGGCGCCGAGCCGATGGTAGACCGGGTTGTCTCGGCTGCTCAGGGTGGAGCGCACATCGGGTCGGCTGATCGCCCCCGATACAATCCATTGCTCGCCGATTTCCGCGGTCGTGGCGATCGAGAGCGTTCGCGTCGTCTGGCGGGTAAACGAACTCTGCTCCACAGAGGCGCCTCCCGTCGCGGTTCGGGTGTGGGCGTCCTGGCGCATCTGCTCGTCGGAGTACTGCAGGCGGGTGCGTGTGCGAATCGTGCCGTCGCGATTGGCGCGTTGGGCTGACAGCCCAAGTACCGTGTATGAGACACGCGCAGTGTCGCCATCGTCGTTGAAGCCCTGCAGAGGGTTCCCGATGGTTGGTTCGCGCACGGCGTGCATGGTTTCGGTGCGACGGTCGGTGGAAATCCGTGCATCGGCGCCCAGCCAATCGTTCATGGCATACGAAGCCGCCAGCTGTCCCTGCAATCGACGCGTGTCGGCGTCCGTCGGTGTCGCGACGATCGCGAGGAGCGGGTTTTCGAAAGGACCCGAACTGCCCGCGTACACCTGGGCAGGATAGCAATTGGTCGCGGTTCCAGGGCACGGCTGCACCACGGAATCGAGCCGCACCCATGGCTCGATGAAGTGCAGGCGCCCGTACAGCGCGCCGAGCGATTCCGGCGCGTCGTCTTCGGAGCGCGCGAGGTGCGCACTGCCGGCGACGCGCAGGCGGTCACTCAGCCAGGAGCGGTCGAGGGTCACCCTTGCCTGTTGGCGACGATACGCGACCAGCCCTTTCACGACGCCGGCATCGCGGTCGTGCGAGAGCGACGCGTATGCTCCCACGTTCGCCAGCCGGCCGGAGGCGGAGAGGAAATTCGCCACGGTTGCCCGCGATCCCACGATGTGCGTGCTGGGATCGAGGTAGGCGGGATAGAGGTTGTCCGCGATGCGGTCTGTTTCGCGGATGCGATTGCCGAAGCCATCAAGCACGAAGGCGCGGCCGTCGGCCGTCAGCTGGAACGCATGACGGGCGCTGGTGGGTGGGGGCGTGGGCACCGAGTTCATTCCGAACTCACTCCGCAGGTCGACGGACGCCCTGCTGCTGTCATCACCCGGCCGACGCTTCGTGGTGATGACGATGACGCCGTTGCTGGCGCCGATGCCATGCTCCGTTGCTGTGGCGGCGCCCTTCAGCACTTCGATGCGCTCGATGTCGCGAACGCTGATTTCCGCAAGACCAAGTCGAGTGGGGACGCCATCGATGATGAAGACCGGGTCGGTAGCGCCGTTGCTTGCGGAATTGCGGATGACGATCGCAGGGACGCTGCCTGGCGCGCCCGAGGTGGTCACCACACGCAACCCGGCCACTTTCCCACGCAGGGCGTCGGCGATGGTGCGTTCCGTGGTGCGCTCGAGCACCGCGGAGTCAATGGTGGCGAGGGGCGCCTGCGCGCGCGTCAGGGATGGTGCGAGGACGACTCCGACGAACGTCGTGATCCTCAGGTACTTCACGTTCATCAAAGGCGGGTGCGGTCAGGAACCGCGTATCCAGAGGCCGACCTGGGATGCGATCACCAGTGCCCACATGCCGATCATCCAGCGCGTGTGCGCATGCAGGGCAGCTTCCAGCTTCTTCTCCTGGTCGGAGAATCGCGTGTCGATACGCGCGTTCATCTGGTCAATCTTTGCCTCCAGCTCCGTCGTGCGCTTGTCAATCTTCGCCTCCAGCTCCGCGGTGCGCTGGTCGAGCTTTGCCTGTAGCTCCGCTGTGCGCTGGTCCAGCTTCGATTCATACCTCAGCGCGTTCTGCTCGTTCAGCAGCCGAAGGT
This sequence comes from Gemmatimonadaceae bacterium, assembly GCA_035626995.1. Classification (GTDB taxonomy): domain Bacteria; phylum Gemmatimonadota; class Gemmatimonadetes; order Gemmatimonadales; family Gemmatimonadaceae; genus DASPMP01. The sequence continues at coordinate 8,031 of DASPMP010000049.1, read as the reverse complement.
CCGAGCGCGACGCGTCGTCAATTCTGTTGAACAGATCAACCATCTCGTTGACAACCTTGTCCCCGAAGCGCTCGTAGAATTCGCGGGACAGTTTCGCGGTGATCGGCATTTGGCTCCGCAGTTCGGTAGAGCCACACCCTATAAGGTATGCTCGGCAAACCCCGGACCGAAAGACATTGGCTGGGATCGAAACTCTTAACATGCCCGTGCGGCAACCAGAGACTTGTCCAAGTCCTGCGACTACAATCCCTCAGACCACCCCCAGCCCCGCTTCTCGTGACCGCGTCAAACCGCCCGTTCGAAAACTCCTACTGGGTCATCCCCGGTAAGCTCATGGCCGGCGAGTACCCGTCCGCGCGCACCTCCGCGGAAGCGGACCACCGGCTGCAGGCGCTGCTCGACGCCGGCATCACGTACTTCATCGACCTCACCACCGAAGACGACCCGCTGGATCCGTACGAGCAACCGGTGCGCGACCTTGCCACGGATCGCGGCGCCGAGATCCGCTATTCGCGCCGAGCCATCCGCGACATGGGCTGCCCGTCGGCGGGCGAGATGCACGCAATCCTCGACGAGATCGACACCGCCATCGCCGAGGGGCAGGTGGTGTACGTGCACTGCTGGGGCGGGATCGGCCGCACCGGCACCGTCGTCGGCTGCTTCCTCGTGCGACGTGGCCGCGATGGCGACGCCGCGCTCGAAGAAGTTGCTCGGCTCTACAACACGATGTCGGAGCGGAAGCGGCTCAACTTCCCCGAGTCGCCCCAGACAAAGCGCCAACGCGAATTCGTGCGGACCTGGCAGGAATAGCCGGTGTCCTACGGCGAGATTTGGTGCAACGAGCTTCGACCGCATCCTTCGACGCACGAGCGAGCGCGCGCATTCGCGTCATGGGCATCAGGCCCCCTGGGTCACTTCCTCGTATGCGACCGTGAGCGGATCGCGCGGCCCCGGATTCCCGAAGCGGCCGAAGCTCTCGAAGCCCGGAAGGGGATCGCGCATCGCCATGATCTCGTCGCGCGACTTGCCGGCCTTGTGCTGCTTTTCCGCGAAGGCGAGCACGGCGCCGAGGTAATCACGGAACCGCGCGAGGTCGGCGCGGCTGCCAGTGACCGGCAGGTTCGTGTTCGCGTGTCCGAAGATGTAGATGGTGTCGTTGTCGTGGTCCCTTGCGGCCTGGTCCAGGACGCTCATCCAGTTGCGCATGATGGCGCCGGCCGCACGGTCGACGACGGGATGCCGCTGGTTGAACATCAGGTCGCCCATGTGCGCGACGTTGGCGCGCTCGAAGGTGATCACCGCGTCACCGCTGGTGTGCGCGCGACCGTAGTGGCGGGCGCGGATCTTCTCGTCGCCCACGTCGGCGGTCCATGTCCCGGTAAACATGATGTTCGGGTAGAGCTGGTCTGCGGGCGGCTGGCCGCCGGGAGGCATCCGCATGTGCTCCTCGGCCTTCTTGTGCGAGACGACGGTCTTCGCGATGCCGCGGAACGCGATGTTGCCGCCGGTGTGGTCGCCGTGATGGTGGGTGTTGATGAGGTAGTCCACGCCACGGTTCCCCGACTGCGCGTTCAGGCCGTCGATCAATGCCTTGGCTTCCGTGGGGAACTGGCTATCGACCACGACGACGCCACCGGGATTCATGAGCCAGCCGACCGTGCCGCCGCGCATGGTGAAGTGCCCGACGTTGCGTCGGATCGGCGTGAAGGTGTTCGCCGCGCGGATTGCGGAGAGCTGGGCGAGCGCGGTCCCCGGGCGCAGGGTCGCCGCGAATGCGGCGAGGGCCGAGGTGGCGAGGAAGTCGCGGCGCGAGGTTGTCATGGCTCGGTCGGTGAAGGAAGTCGTAGAAGGTATGCTAACCCAGTGCGTCCTCGAAGACGGCGGGGAGCTCGAGCACGAGCGGCGCTGACAGCCCGGGAGGGTGCCACGCCATCCGCTCGCTGAAGACCTCGCCGGGATCGTCCAGGTTCCGCCAGCGCGACACCACGCGCGCGTCGGCGTTCACCACCCAGTACTCCGGAACGCCGTGCGTCAGGTACAGCTCGCGCTTGGTGTGGTAGTCGTACAGCGGATTGCCGGGCGACTCGATCTCGATGGCGAGAAGGACGTCCGACGGTGCGGGAGTCACATGCACGACGCCGTCGATGAGCTCGTAGCGCTGGCCGTCGTCCGGCAAGGCGTCGAGCATGTCGACGGTCCACAAATCGCGCGCGGCAACCATGCCCATATAGTGCTCGGCCTCGGCGGCAAAAGACAAGTCAAGCCCGCGACGACTACCGCGTGGGTGCACCCGTTTCCGGGCGCGATGGTGTAGTCACAATATTGTGACTACACTCTCAGGGAACACTACTCGGCGGAGCGTCTGATCAGTCGCGCGAAAGGCGTACCAGTGAGAGTCGCAACATCGCTTCGCGTGGTCATCGCGATCGTCATCGCGATCGCGCTGGTCGCCACGCCCCTGCCCGCGCAGGCAGCACCGCGTCAGCTCCTGAGCATCTACTTCCTGGACGTGGGGCAGGGGGACGCGGCGCTCATTCGCACCACCAGCGGCAAGCGGATCCTCATCGACGCCGGCCCCAGCGCGCGCGCGATGGAATACCATCTGTGGGAATCGGATTTCGATACGCTGGACCTTGTGGTTGCGTCGCACAACCACTCCGATCACATCGGTGGCATGGGCTGGGTGTTCAAGCGCTTCGTCGTCCGGGCGCTGATGACGAACGACCTGCCGCACACGACCAACGCATACTCGTCCATGCTTCTCTCGGCCTCACGGGAAGCTGGCCTGCTATATCTGCAGCCGACAAGGCGTGTCATCACCGTGGGGGACGTGCGGCTCCGCGTCCTGCCGCCATCGAAACTGGACGGCTCGCAGAACAACAACTCCGTCGGCATCCTGCTCGAGTACGGCGACTTTCGCGTACTGTTCACCGGCGACGCCGAGCGGAAGCAGATCGAGCATTGGCTGCGCAACGACAGCATCCCGCGCGTGGATATCGTGAAGGCCGGCCATCACGGCGCACGCAATGGCGTCACGCGTGAATGGATCGCGGCAACGCGGCCCGCCGACGTCATCATCTCGGCGTCGCGCATGAATAGCTACGGTCATCCGGATCCGGCGGTGGTGCTGTCGTGGCAGGCGGCCGGTGCAAAGGTGTATACCACGGCGACAGACGGGCCGCTCTTCCTTGCCGTTCAGAACGGAAAATACCGGATATCAACGCGACGGAACGTCCTGTCCGCGCCCATACGGACACCATGATGCCTCCGCAGAAAACCCTGCGCGTCGTCGTCGACCGGATCGACAACAAGCTCGCCGTGCTTGTGGACGACGCGAACCGCGCCTACAACGTGTCGGCGGCGATCCTGCGTCGCGGATGCCGAGCGGAGGGGGCGGTGCTCGACGCGCCCATCGACGACGATGGCAAGCCCCGCTGGGGCGACGCGAAACGCAACTGGGACGAGGAGCGGCGTCGTCTCAAGGCGGCGGAGAAGCAGCTGGACAAGCTGCGCGCGACGGATTCTGGCGGTGACGTCGAGCTCTGAGGAAAGACTGACGGCGGAACTGACGGCGGAACTGACGGCGGAACTGACGGCGGAACCAACGACGGAACCAACTACGGAACCAACTACGGAACCAACTACGGAACCAAAGGCGGAACTGACGGCCCAGGCGATTCTTTCATCATACTGTTGAGCATCCGCACCACGACGATAAGCCTGTTGTGAAAGCGCCAGTATTCGGGCGCGCTGATCCGGCCGGTGCGGTGGTTCGCGGACAGATGCTCATCGGTCTCCTCCGCGGACCCTCGGGCGAAGCGAAGGAACTGGTTGCGCTCGGCTCCCACGCGGCGACCGTATGACTCCCGAATGTTGGCCGCGATCGATCCGACAGACGAACGCAGCTGGGTGTCGTAGATCAGCTGGTGCCGACGCGCCCGGATCAGACGATCGACGTCGTCAACCAGCATGCGCGCGGCGTCGAGAACGCGAAGTAGTTGTCCCATGCCGGAACATTGCACCGGCGCGCCGCCATCATCCCATCAATTCATTGCGTCCCTGCTCGGCGTATCGCGGGAAAACTGACAACGGAACTGAGGACGGAACTGAGGACGGAACTGAGGACGGAACTGACGACGGAACTGACTGCGGAAAGTGACTACAGAGCTGACAGCGAGGCTTTGTGCGCAGTTGTCATGGTTCCTTCGTTAGTTCCGCCGTTGGTTCCGCCGTTGGTTCCGCCGTTGGTTCCGTAGTCGGTTCCGCCCCTGGTTCCGCCCCTGGTTCCGTCTTTGGTTCCGTCTTTGGTTCCGCCGTCAGCAGTTCTACGGGTCAGGCGACGCGAACCGGCCGCGCAGCAGCTCGTACAGGTCCACCTTCGGCACGTTCGACCGCTCGGGCGCCGGCGGTGGAACATCCCCCGGCGCGTCGAGCACCACGCGCTGCATCTTCTCTCGCACGCCGCGATCGATGAACCGCGAGAGCTGGTCGATGGAGTAGTCCGCGCTCCGCCGCGTGCTGTAGCTGTTCATCGGATACGTCACCGCGAGATAGTTCCGCGCGCGGGTCATCGCGACGTACATCAGCCGCCGCTCCTCCTCCAACTCATCCTCGTTTTCCGTGGAGCGCGCCATCGGGAACCAGCCATCCACCGCCCAGATGAGGAAGACGACGTCCCACTCCTTCCCCTTCGAGCTGTGCGCGGTGCTCAACACCACCGCGTCGCTGTCGTCCTCGTCGGCGCCCTCGGCCAGGTCCTGGGTGCTCTGCGGCGGCTCGAGCGCGATCGTCGAGAGAAAGTCCGCGCGACTGGGATAGCCGCTCGCGATCGCGCGCAACTGGTCGAGGTCCGCGAGCCGCGGCTCGGGGCGGTCGTACTTGTCGCGCAGCAGGTCGTCGTACAGCTGACGGATGACGTCGATCTCGGCTCCTACATTGCGGCTCTCGGCCCTCGGCTCTCGGCTCTCGGCAGAACTGCCTCGGCTAACAGCCTCGGCTCCGCGCAGGGCGCGAATGAGCTGGGTCAGCCGCTTGTGCGCGTCACGGGCACGCGGCGGCGGCGTCCAGTGCGTCAGCGCGTCCGCATCCCAGCCGCGATCGGCCATGCTCGTCATGATCCCACGCGCGGTCGTGTCGCCGATGCCGGGCATCAGCATCAGCACGCGATACCAGCTCACCTCGTCGCGCGGGTTGTCGATGATCCGCAGGAAGGCGACGACGTCCTTCACGTGCGCCGCCTCGAGGAACTTGAGCCCGCCCCATTTCTCGAACGGGATGTTCCGGTTGGCCAGCTCGATCTCGAGATCCGCCGACATGTAGCCGGCGCGGAACAGCACCGCGATCTCGCGCAGCGGAATTCCCTCCTCGTGCAGCTCGAGGATGCGATCGGCGACGAAACGCGTCTGCTCGTGCTCGTCCTTGATGGTCACGAGCCAGGGACGCTCGCCCCCCGCGCGCCTGGTCCAGAGGCTCTTGCTGAACCGCTCGGTGGCGCGCGAGATCACCGTGTTGGTGACGTCGAGGATCGGCTGGGTGGAACGATAGTTCTGCTCGAGGGCAACGAGCTTCGTGCCGGGGAAGTGCCGCGGGAAATCCAGGATGTTCCGCTGCGTCGAACCGCGGAACGAGTAAATGCTCTGCGCGTCGTCGCCGACGACGGTGATGTTCTTGTGTGTCGCGCACATCCCGCGCAGGATGCGCGACTGCAGCTGGTTCGTGTCCTGGTACTCGTCGACGAGCACGTGATCGTACAGCGCGGAGATCCTGTGGCCGAGGGCCGACGGCCGAGAGCCGAGAGCCGCTTCGCCGAGGGCCGAGGCTGTCTCGCCGAGGCCGGCTTCGAGCATCAGCGCCCAGCAGAGGAGCAGGTCGTCGTAATCCAGCAGCCCGCGCTCCTGTTTCCGACTGACATACTCGGCGAACACGCGCGTGATCTCAGCGGTGTAGTCGAGGAACTGCGGCGTCTCCTCGTGCAGCAGGTCGTCGAGTGGACGCTCGGTGTTGACGTGCCGCGAATAGACCCAGTGCAGCGTTTCCTTCTTCGGGAAGCGCTTCTCCTTCTTGCCCACGCCGAGGTTGGCGCGCGCGATTCCCATGAGGTCGACGGCGTCTCCCTGGTCCATGATGGAGAACTGGTCGGGGAGCCCGGCCTGGCTGCCGAACCTGCGGAGCAGGCGATGGCCGGTGGCGTGGAACGTCCCGCCATGCACCTTCGCGCTGGACGAGCCCGCGAGACGCTCGGCGCGCGAGAGCATCTCGTGCGCGGCGCGTCGGGTGAAAGTAAGAAGAAGGATGCGCTCCGGCTTCACGCCGCGGTCGATGAGGTGCGCGACGCGGTAGACGAGCGTGCGCGTCTTGCCCGTGCCGGCGCCGGCGATGATGAGGAGGGGACCTTCGCCGTGCGTCGCGGCCGCGTGCTGCTCGGGGTTCAGCTCCCCGGTGAAATCACGCAGCGTGGGTGGGACTTCCCGCTCGCGGCGTGGATAGATGCGCAGCTCATCGGTCACAGCTCAAGATACAGCAATCAGCGCAATCGCACCCGAGCCAGATGGATCCCTTCGCGATCACGCATGGTGAGGAATACCACGCGATCCCGGCCAAACCCGGCCAGCTGATACCCGGGCGGCACCTGCAGCCGGTCCACCAGCTTTCCTTCGCGACTGACGACGTCGTAAATCGGACCGCCCTGCACCCGGCGCACGGGAACGGTCCGGATCCAAAGGTTGCCGTCGAGATCCGCGCGGACGGCGTTCGACGTGAAGGGCGGATGGAAGTCCGGCAGGTACTTCTCGTTGATCACGCTCACTTCGCGCATGGTAGGCGGATTGGGAATGCGGGCGAGGTTCGGGATCGCCTGTGGAATACACGACGGCCTGCCACCGCCTGCGGCGCGCTGGTTCATCATTTCGGCCATGCGTAGCCCTTCCAGGCCCAGCACGTCCCGAGCGGGAGCGTCCGAACTGGTCGTGTCATCCGGGGCTGGCGGCAGTTCCTTCGCCTCCTCGTCGCGCGCGCATCCATATATGTACGTCGCGGGGAAGTTCACCCCCGGCGGGAAATTCCAGTCGCGGCCAAACCCGTTCGGCGGACGATATCCTTCGGGCGCGGTGAACCCGGGCGGATATTTCTTGCCATAGGTGTTCACATAGCGGATCACGCTCGTCGTGTATGAATTCCGCAGGCTCTTCTGCTGCGACGTCTGCACCGAGTCGACGATGCGTTCCTTGTCCGCCGCGCTGATCGGCTGCCATTCGTACGGCAACTTCGCGGAGCTGCTCCAGCTGCCGTCCGGATTCAGGTAGTCGACGCGGTAGTCGATCCACCGCACGAAGGCGACGGTGCCGTCCGATAGCACCGCCCATGCATCCTGGGTGGGAATGGGATTGATCGCCTCGTTGAACGACCAGCCGCCATTCGGCGAGACGCGGACCGTGTACTCCTCTTTCGGAATGCGGATCACTCCCAGGGTGTCGAGCTTTCGGGAATCCATGTCCAGCGCAACCACGAATGCGCTGTCGGGCTCCGGCGGGATGTACGGCACGCCCCTGGGCGGTCGCACCGCCGGAGGAGCCGCTCGCGCGGTCATGCGGTAGATGAGCCGGCCGCGCGCATCGGTGAAGAGATTCGCGCTCGCGCCGCTGGTGTAGCGTCCCACGTCCTGCGCGCGCGGCACCGAACGCACCCGCGCGATGTTGCCGTCGGGGCCGATCACCAGCATGGCCAGCGAATTCGGATCTATGAACAGCGACGAGTCGCCGCGGTGTGCGATGAGCGCGCCCGGGCGGTTGCCGTAGGTGTCGGCACGCTCGGACGCGGAGTCCAGCACCACCCGCTCGATGACGAGCATCGTGTCGAGCAGGAGGAGGCGGCGGTTCGCGCCGTCGTTCACGAGGACTCGGCCATCGGGCAGCTCTCGGACACCCGTGATGTTGCCGATCTTCTCCTTCGACACGGCGGCAGCGGTCGAGATGCGCCGCACCGGCACGGAATCCTGCGCTCCCGCGGCGTTGATGCCCACCATCAGCGCGAGCA
>DASPMP010000048.1:0-5124 GCA_035626995.1 Gemmatimonadaceae bacterium | reverse complement strand
TGCGGATGAAGTGCGTTTGAGCGCCGCCCAGGCAGATATTGCCGAGGCGCAATTCGACATCGCCCGTGCCACGCTGCTTCCCCAGCTGCGGATCAACAGTTCGTACTCACGCACTTTTGAAAGCGCCCGAAGCAACGCCGTCAGTGCGGTCTTCAACCAGCCCAACACCTACAGCGTCAACGCCAACGTTTCACAGACGCTGTTTCAGGGGGGACGCCTCGTCGCGACGGCTCGTGCCGCGAGCGCATTGGCGGAGGCAAGCCGCCTCAACGCCGAGGAACGCAAGGCGTTGTATACCGTCGAGCTTCAACGCGCATACCTTGGCGCGCTGCTCGCGGAGCGGCTGGCTGAGCTCCAGCAGACCAACCTGCAACTGGCGTCCGCACGATTGACGCAGGTCCAGCAGTTCCACACCGCTGGACGCGCCGCGCAGTATGACGTGCTCCGTGCGAAAGTGGAGCGCGCCAACATCGAGCCGCTCACCATTCAGGCGCAGAACGATCGCGACCTGTTCCACCTCGAGCTCAAGCGGCTGCTCAACCTTCCAGTCGACCAGCCGCTGGCGCTTACAACACAGGTAGATCCGCAAGCGGCGCAGTCCATCGTTGCGTCCTTCGAAGACTCGGTCGTTGTGCCCCAGAGACCGGCGCTGCGCGCTGCAGAGCTGACCGCGCGGAGCCGCCGTCTGGCCCTCAGCGCCGCCCGCTCCGAGTTCATGCCTACGATCACGGCATTCTTCCAGACCGGCTTTCAGGCGTTTCCCCCACCGGGTTTCGGCTTCCCGGCGACGCGCGGGTCCCTGAACGCAGATTCATGTCCCGCCGGCTCTGTCGCAGGACGTGTCTGTCAGAACGGTGGCTGGTTCGAGGATCGCAACATGGGCATTCAATTTTCGTGGCCGCTGTTCGATGGGCTCCGCGCGAAGAGTGCGCTCGAGCTGGCCCGCGCCCAGACCCGTATCGCCGAGCTGGAACTGCGGCTGGAGCGCGAGCAGGTCGCGGTCGAAGTCGCCCGGGCACGCGCAGAGCTCCAGCGCGCCCGCGCAATCTTCGATGCGAGGCGTGAAACTTCGGCGGAGGCGAACGAAGCATTCCGGTTGGCATCGCTTCGGTTTTCCCGTGGCCTGAGCACGCAGCTGGAAGTTTCGGATGCGCAGCTGGCATTGCTTACCGCTGAAGGCAGCACCGCGCGCGCGACATACGATCTGTTTCTTGCGACCGCCGAGCTCGCCCGGGCTCTGGGTCGCCCCATTCCCATGCCTCTGACGAGCGCGGCTGCGCGCCGGACGGATAACTAGTGCATCTCCGAACCATTTCTGTGCTCACCGTCGGCCTGCTCCTGGCGGCGTGTTCCGACGACAATGAAGGCGGGTTGCCCGAGGCGAACGCGCGCCCCGTCACACCGTCAGGTGCTCCGACGCCAGCGAACGGTGGCGCCGGCCTGACCACCGGTGCCAATTCGGTCACGCCCGCGAGCGGCGCGCCGGGTGGACGGCCATCTCCGACCGTCACTCTGGCGGCTGGGGATATCGGCGTCGTGCGGCGCGACACGATCGAGGAAGGGATCGCGATCACCGGCGACCTCAATCCCATCGAGAGCGTGGAAGTCCGCGCTCGCATCGAAGGGGATCTCGTCGGTGTCTATGTGCGCGAGGGGCAGCAGGTACGGGTCGGGCAGCAGCTTGCGCGTTTCGAATCCTCCGAACAGGAGAGCGCGCATACGAGCGCCCAGGCCGATCGTGTGGCCGCGGAGAGCGAGCTCGCGACCGCGCAATGGAATCTCGAGCAGACCACGGAGCTGTATCGCGCCGGCGCGGTTTCCGAGATGGATTTCAAGTCTGCGCAACAGTCAGTGATCACCGCGCGTGCGCGGGTCGCCGCCACACAGTCGCGCGTCCGTGCCGCCGCCTCGCTCCTGCGGGATACGCGCGTCCTCGCGCCAACGACGGGAATCATCGCGAGGCGGCTCGTCGAGAATGGCGAGCACCTCGCGCGCGGCGCCGGCCTCTTCACGCTGGTGCGTAGCGACGCCCTCGAGCTCACCGCAGCCGTTCCTGCCCGCCAGGCAAATGCCGTTCGCGTTGGACAGACGGTGCATTTCGTCGCCGACGGCCGCTCCTTCGACGGCAAGGTCGCGCGCGTGAGTCCAACGGTGGATCCCACGACGCGCAGCGTTGCTGTTTTCGTCCAGGTTCCCAATGCCAATGGCGCGCTCAAGGGCGGAACGTTCGCCACCGGTCGCGTTGTGAGCCGCGTGGTGTCGGGAGCGCTCGTCGTCCCGATGAGTGCCGTGCGCCAGTCCTCGGACAATGGCCGTCCATTCGTATACCGCATCAACGGACAGACCCTCGACATTGCGACGGTGCAGCTTGGTGTCGTGGATGAGCGTTCCGGCGTCGCGGAAGTCCTCGACGGTCTCCAGGCAGGCGACCGGGTGATCGTCGGTAACCTCGGGACGCTTGGTCGCGGTATGCAGGTGATCATTGCAGGCGGCGGCGAAGAGCGCCGCGGCGGACAACGCTAGCCGAAGCGGAAGCACTGAGCCGCAGCACATAGCCGAAGCCGAGGCAGATAGCCGAGGCAAATACCTCAGGAATCCATGTTCCTCTCCGACGTCTCCATCAAGCGACCCGTCTTTGCGACGATGATGATGGTGCTGCTCATCGTCCTCGGCGTGGTCAGCTACCAGCGTCTCGCCATCGATGAGTACCCGGACATCACCTATCCGGTGGTCATCGTCAGTACGTCCTATCCGGGCGCGTCTCCGGAATCGATGATGCGGGACATCTCGAAACCGATCGAGGAAGCGCTCAACACGGTTCAGGGCATCAAGGAAATCACCTCCACGTCCATGGAGGGCACCGCGACCGTCCGCCTGATGTTCAACCTGGGCGTGGATATCGGCACAGCGCTCCAGGACGTCCAGGCCAAGATCGCGCGCATTCGGCGACAGCTTCCGCCAAACATCGACGACCCGATCATCCGGCATTTCGATCCGAACGAGTCGCCGATCATGGCGATCGCGATCCAGAGCAACGAGCGGAGCATCCGCGAGCTCACCGACCTCGCCGATGAGATCATCCAGCCGCGTCTCGAGGCGATTCCAGGCGTCGGCGGCGTGAACATCGTGGGCGGCAATGCGCGGCAGATTCGCGTCCAGCTGGATCCGAACGCCATGCGCGCGTACGCGGTAAGTCCCGCGCAGGTCTCGGCAGCACTGCAGCGCGAGAACCAGGAGGTTCCGGCCGGTCGCGTGCAACGTGGGTCTACGGAGCAGCTCGTCCGGATTACCGGCCGCGTGCAGGAGCCACGCGCGTTCGCCGATGTTGCGGTCGTCGTGCGCAACGGGGTGCCGGTCCGCGTCGGTGATCTGGCGACCGTCGTCGACGGGTCCGAGGAACGACGTGGCGGCGCGGAAATCCGGACAGAAAACGATTCGCAAGGCCGGCCCGCGGTCTCAGTCGAAGTCCTGAAGGTCTCCGGATCGAATACGGTAGCAGTTGCCGATTCAGTGCGTCACGTGCTCGGCCAGCTGGAGCGTCAGGTTCCCGCCGACATCAGTCTCAGCGTGATTCGCGATGACTCCGAGCGGGTGCGCGAGGCGCTGCATGACGTGCAGCTCTCGATCGTGCTCGGCGCGATCCTCACGATCATGATCATCTACCTGTTCCTGAGCTCCTGGCGCTCGACGGTCATCACAGGACTGACGCTGCCGGTCTCGATCATTTCCGCATTCTTCATCATGTGGGTGTTTGGCTTTACGGTGAACACCATGACCATGATGGCGCTGTCGCTTGCCATCGGGTTGTTGATCGACGACGCCATCGTCGTGCGCGAGAACATCGTGCGTCACGTCGAGATGGGGAAAGACCACCATCGGGCCGCGAAGGAAGGCACTGACGAGATCGGTCTCGCCGTCATGTCGACGACGTTTGCCGTCGTTGCCGTGTTCATTCCCGTCGCCTTCATGGGCGGCATGATCGGCAAGATCTTCTTCCAGTTCGGTGTCACCGTCGCCTTCGCTGTGCTCGTCTCGCTGTTCGTCTCCTTCACCCTCGATCCGATGCTGTCGAGCGTCTGGGTCGATCCGGAGATCGAAGGAGCACATGGCCACGGCAAGAAGCCGAAGAATCCCATCAAGCGGTTCGTCTTCGCGTTCAACAACTCCTTCGAACGCATGGCGGACAAGTATCCAGGGATGCTGGAGCGCGCATTGGACCGCCGGTGGCCGGTTGTTGCCGCAGCCGTCGCGTCAGTAGTCGTTGCATTGATGCTCGTCCCCAGGATCGGCTTCACGTGGATGCCCGAAGCGGACACGAACGAGTTCAACGTCTCCTATCGGGTGCCCCCGGGGTCTCGCCCGGAGTACACCATGGGCAAGGGACGCGAAATCCGCGATTTCCTTCACCAGCAGCCCGAAGTCGCCTACACGTATCTCTCTGTTGGCGGCGGCTTCATGGGAACGGCCAACAATGGCCGCATCAACGTGCGCCTGAAACCGCGAAACCAACGTGACCGCACGCTTCAGGAAATCCAGAACGAGCTGCGCGGGAAGCTGCGGAACCTCCCTGGAGTTCGGCCCTCGATCACCGGCCAGCGTACCGTGTTCGGTGGAGGCTATCGTCAGCCAATCATCGTGAACGTCCAGGGACCGGAGCCCACGCGCCTGAAGCTCGCCGCTGAGCGCGTGCTCGAGGCCGTGCGTGGCGTACCAGGAGTCACGGAGCCGAACTCCAGTGAGGAAGGGACGCTTCCGCAGCTCGACGTGCGCGTCGACCGTCAGGAAGCATGGCGCGCGGGAGTCGGCATCGGCACCATCGCGGCAACGCTGCAACCCCTGTTTACTGGCCAGCGTGCGACTCGTTGGGAGGATCACCAGGGTTATTCCCACGACGTCGTCATTGTGTACCCGGATTCCATGCGGAGCTCCGCGGCAGACGTGGCGGAGATCTCTCTTCTGCGCGACGGTGCCGGCGGCGGAGCTGGTGGAGTACCGCTGTCACAAGTGGCGGAGGTGCGGGCAGGGGTAGGCCCCCAGCAGATCGAGCGTCGCCAGCTGGAGCAGCAGGTGTCCGTCTCGGCGGGCGTCCTTCCGGGCTTTGCCGTCGGTGAAGTGGCCGGGCGG
>DASPMP010000047.1:0-9007 GCA_035626995.1 Gemmatimonadaceae bacterium | reverse complement strand
GTGCGGGTTCCGGTAACACTGCGGGAGGCCGGGGCGAGAACGCTGCGCTTCCGGATTCCGGTGCAGCGCGACGAACAGGTGACACAGAACAACGAGCGTTTTGCCCTCGTGGACGTGCGTCACCGTCGCGAGAAGATCCTGTACGTCGAAGGGGAGCCCCGACATGAAGTGCGGTTCATTCGCGACGCCGTTGAAGCCGATTCCAATCTCCAGCTCGTGGTCCTGCAGCGCACGGCGGAGAACAAATACCTGCGCCTGAACGTGGACAGTGCCGCTGATCTCGCGGGCGGTTTTCCGACCACCCGCACCGAGCTGTTTCGTTATCGCGCCATCGTATTGGGAAGCATTGAAGCCAGTGCCTTCACCCCGGATCAGCTGCGGATGCTTGCGGATTTTGTCAGTGTGCGCGGCGGAGGGATGCTATTCCTGGGAGGCCGCCGTGCTTTTGCGGAAGGCGGATACGCCGGGACACCCCTCGCGGACATCCTGCCGGTCTTTGTGGAAGGCGATGCCATCCCCGATACCCTGGCGCCATTCACGGAGCTGCAGGTTCGCGTGACGCCGGCTGGCATGTCACACCCGGTCACCTCGCACGCTGCGCCTCCGACGCGTCGCAACGCGCCACGCAGTGACTCCTCGGCCATCATCCGCGTTCCCGTGTCGAGCGTGAATCGCGTCTCACGCCTCAAGCCTGGTGCCATTTCGCTGCTGGAAGGAAGCGCGGGGCGCTACCGACAGCCGGTGCTGGCCTTCCAGCGGTTCGGACGCGGGCTCTCCGTCGCACTGCCGATCCAGGATTCATGGCTGTGGTACATGCATGCCGACGTCCCGGTGGAAGACGTGGCGCATCGGACGCTGTGGCGGAATCTCCTTCGCTGGATCACGAGCGATACGCCGGACCAGCTGCGCGTGAGCACATCAGTGGACCGCGTGCGGCCGGGCGGGACCGTGTCGATCCGCGCCGAAATGTCTGACAGTGCGTTCGTGCGCCGAAATGACGCGAAGCTGGTCGCGCGGGTTTTCAGTCCATCGGGTGTTGTGCGGGAGGTTCCGCTGGAGTGGGTCGTGGACCGCGACGGGGAGTATCAGGGTAGTTACACCTCTGACGAGATCGGCACGCACACGGTGCGCGTGGCAGCGACCGGCAATCGCCCGGGGACACCGGTGGTGGAGGACTCGACGTTCGTCGCGGTCGCCGATCTGGGTGCGGAGTTCTACGGCGCCGAGATGCGCCGGCCGCTGCTGCAACGCATCGCCGACGAAACCGGTGGGAAGTTCTATACGCCCGCCACGATGAAGCAGTTGCCGGAGGACATCGCGCTCAACCGGCGCGGGGTCACCGTCATCAATCAAATGGACCTGTGGGACATGCCGGTCGTGCTGGTGCTGCTGATCGGGTTGCTGGGGGGAGAATGGGCATATCGACGTCACCGGGGTTTGGCGTGATGCGACTGAACGCGGTGCTCCTGTTCGCGCTCGTCCTGCTGCCGAGGTTGGGTGGGGCGCAAACGCAGCTCGTGATCGTCAGTGGCCTCGGCGGCGACCCGAAGTACACCCAGGAGTTCGCCCAGCTTTCCACGGCACTCGCCAAGGCAGCCAGTGAGCGCGCAGGGCTTCCGGACTCGGCCATCACCTGGCTTGGCGAAGCGACATCGAAGAAATCCAAGTGGTATCGAGGTACTTCCACGCGTGAGAACCTCGAGCGCACGCTGGCGCGCCTGGCTTCCGGGACGAGCACCGCACCAGTGGTCCTCATGCTTATTGGCCACGGCAGCGGCGAGGGGCCGGAGACACGCGTCAGTCTTCCCGGGCCGGACATGACCGCCGCGGATTTCGCCCGAGTGCTCACGGCGTTCGGCAACCGCCAATTGGCGTTCCTCAACCTCGCCAGCGCGAGCGGCGACATGCTCCCGATCATTGCGTCGCGCCATCGCGTCGTCATGACGGCCACGAAGAGCGCCTTCGAGCGCAACGAGTCCCGCTTCGCGAGCCACTTTGTCGATGCCCTGGCCCTCGACGGCGCTGACACCGACAAGGATGGCCGGATCTCGTTGCTCGAGGCATACAAGTTCGCCGAGGTCGAGACGAAGCGCTTCTATGAAAACGAAGGACGGCTGGCCACGGAGCACGCGCAGATGGCCGATGAAGGAATGCTCGCCGGCCGCTTCTTCCTGTCCTCGGGTGCGAGTGGGGCGGGCCCGGCGGGGGGTCGCCTGGCGACGCTCTATCAGGAGCGCAACGTGCTCGACGAGCAGATCCAGGAATTGAAACAGCGCAAGAGTGCGATGAGCGCAGACGCGTACGACGCGGAGCTCGAACGACTGCTGGTCGCCCTCGCGAACAAGTCGAAGGAGATCAGGGACCTGGAGCGCGGCTCGTGAAACGCGTCTTCTGCATCGTCATCGCCATGATGGCGTCGGTGTCCCCGCTGGCGGCGCAGGGGACAGATTCGCTGGGCGCGAGGTTGCAGCGAGCCATCGGGTTGTTCGAGCGCGGCAATCGCGCGGAGGCAGCGCAGGAGTTCCAGGAGTTCATCGACATTTACAATCGCCGTGGTGGGGATCTGTCGTCGCGCGACCTGGTGCATGTCGCCGTTGCCGTTACCTACCTCGGGCAGGCCGACCCGCAATACTATCGCGATGCGATGGCGGCCTATGATCGTGCGATTGCCATCGATCCGTCGAACCTGGACGCGCGCGCACGCCTCGCCGCGCTGTTCCTGGACAAGTACAACAGCGCTGAGGCGAGCAAGACCATCGCCGCGGCACTCGCCCGCAACGCCAACCATGTTCCCACGCTCGTGGTGGAGGCACGACGCCGCGACTTCGACAGTGAACGCGGCGCGGACTCGATCCTCACGCGTGCGCTGCGTCTGGAACCGAATCACGTACCGGCGATCGTGCTGCGCGCGAAGTTCCTTGCCGATGTCGAGGATTTCGCCGGTGCACGACGCGAAGTCGACAAGGCGCTGAAGCTCGACGGGGACCATCAGGAGGCCCTGGCATTCAGTCTCGCGCTCGCGGTCGCCACAGGCGATTCGGCCGCGGCGCAAAGCGCGACGCGTCGCTTCTCCACGCGCTATCCGGGGCTGGCCGACGCGCACGTGCATACGGCGGAAATGCTCTCCCGTGTCCGGCAGTACGCGGGCGCGGCGGAATGGGCGCGTCGGGCGGCGCGGATCGATTCGACGAACTGGCAGGCGCACAGCGTTCTGGGGCTCAACCTCCTCCGCCTCGGTCGGGTGCAGGACGCGCGCAAGAGTCTCGCGACGGCATTCACGGGCGATCCGTTCAACGTCTGGGTGAAGAACACCCTCGACCTCCTCGACACATTCGATGAATACGAGGAAGTGAAACGCGGCAAGTACGTGTTCATGATCGACACCGCCGAGTCAGCGCTGATGTCGCTCTACCTCGGCGATCTCGCGGACCGGGCGTACGCGACCTTCGCGGCGCGCTATGGATTCGCTCCTTCGGAGCCGATCCGCGTGGAGCTGTATCGGAGCCATGCCGATTTCTCCGTCCGCACGGTGGGGCTGGCTGGCATTGGGGCGCTGGGTGTCAGCTTCGGCAACACCATCGCCTTCGACTCACCAGCCGCGAAAGACGCAGGGCCATTCAACTGGGCGTCGACCGCGTGGCATGAAATCGCTCATACCTTCACACTCGGCGCATCCGATATGCGGGTGCCACGCTGGTTCTCCGAAGGCCTGTCCGTGTTCGAGGAGCGTCGCGGACGGCCGGGATGGGGCCAGGGAGTCAGTCCCGCGTTTCTGCAGGCGTATATCGATGGCCGCCTGGTGCCCGCGAGCCGCCTGAATGACGGGTTCGTGCGTCCCGCGTACCCGCAGCAGGTGATCCATTCGTATTTCCAGGCATCGCTTGTCTGCGAGATGATCGCGAAGGAGTTCGGCGAGCGCGCGCTCATGGATATGCTGCGCGGCTACCGCGCGGGCCAGAACACCGAGCAGGTGGTGCGTCGCGTGCTTCGCATGGACATGGAAACGCTCGACAGGCGCTTCGACGACTACCTGCGTCAGCGCTTCTCTGGGTCGATCGCGGCGATGCGCGACCGCAGCTACCAGCGACAGGTCGTGGAGGGGCGCACGCTGCTGCAGCGTAACGAGCCCGCGCGTGCCATCGAATCCCTCCAGCGCGCCATCGACGCGATGCCGGAGTACGGGGGCGGCGATGGCGCGTACCCACTCATGATCCGCGCGCTCCTGGCGCGCCACGACACCACGCGCGCGACGCAGGTTCTCGGCACACTCGTGACCCTCGGGGACGTGCCGTACGAAGTGCACCTTCAGTACGCGGATCTCCTCCTCGCCCGCGGCGATACGGCGCGTGCCGCGCCCGCACTCGAGAGCGCGATGTTCATGAACCCGTACGACATCACGCAGCACGAACGCCTCGCGACCCTGTATGCCAGCGCTGGGGAGCCACAGAAGGCGGTGCGCGAGCGTCTCGCGGTCGTCGCACTCAAGCCGGTGGACCGGGCGGAGGCCTTCTATACCCTTGCCGTCGCGCAGCGGGACGCCGGCGATCGCACGTCAGCGCGGCGGAGCATTCTGCGGGCGCTCGAAGTCGCGCCCCATTTTCAGCGAGCGCAGGAGCTCCTGCTCGACCTGCGGCAGCCGGCAACGCCACGCGGAGGACGGAATCCATGAATGGGATGCGTTGGGGTGTGGCCGCGCTCCTGCTGTTGCCGCTGGTGACGGCTGAGGCGCAGCGTGAGTTCGGCGGCCGCCGGCGGATGTTCGGCGGCGACCCGAACGAGTTCTACACACCCCCGGACTGGCAGAAGAACACGCCATACGATGGACGCTTCACCTTCGCGCGCATCAAGTACCGCGGGTACGAAAAGTTCAACGGGCGCGAAGGTCCGGGCTGGTCGCACGACTACCCGCGCGCCGAATCGCACTTCATGCGCATCATCCGCGAGATCACGATGATCCGGCCGTTCGTCGAGACGGAAGGGACGCCGGGTGGAAACATCATCGCGCTCGACGATCCGGAATTGTTCAAGTATCCCGTCGCGTACTTCTCGGAGCCGGGCGGATGGTATCCGAGCGAGAAGGAAATCCAGGGGATGCAGAATTACCTGCGCAAAGGTGGCTTCATCATCTTTGACGACTTCGACGGCGGCGGGATGATGGGCGACTACGAGCGCTTCGTCGAAGTCATGAAGCAGGTGCTGCCGGAATCCCGGATCATGGACGTGCCGGAAACGCACCCGATCTTCGATGCGTTCTTCAAGGTGGACCTGCGTCTCATGGACCGTGGTGGGGGCTACAACTACGGCCGCGCGCGCTACCTCGGCATCTTCAAGGACAACGATCCGCGCAAGCGAATCGTCGCGATCATCAATCTCAACCAGGACATCGGCGAGTTCTGGCAGTGGTCCGACCTCGGGTTCAACATCGCGCCGTCGAACGAGGCCTACAAACTCGGCGTGAACTACCTCATCTACGCACTCACCCACTGATGACTCTCACAATTCCGGAACCCACGGCACAGACCAGCGACGACGATCTCCGCCTCGCCGAGCGACTCAAGCGGGGTTATGACAACATCCGCTCCGAGATCGCCAAGCTCATCGTCGGCCAGGACGACGTGGTCGAGCTGGTACTGCTGTCGCTGTTCACGGGAGGCAACAGCCTCATCGTGGGTGTGCCCGGTCTGGCGAAGACGCTGTTGATCAACACCGTCTCGAAGGTGCTGGACCTCAAGTTTTCGCGCATCCAGTTCACGCCGGACCTGATGCCGAGCGACATCACCGGCACCGAGATCATTCAGGAGGACGCGAAGACCGGGCAGCGCCGGATGCAGTTCGTTCCCGGTCCCATCTTCGCCAACGTGGTGCTGGCGGACGAGATCAACCGGACGCCGCCGAAGACGCAGGCCGCGCTCCTCGAAGCGATGCAGGAGCATCGCGTGACGGTGCAAGGGCAGACCTACGAGCTGCAGGAGCCGTTCTTCGTTTTTGCGACGCAGAACCCCATCGAGCTCGAAGGCACGTATCCGCTCCCCGAGGCGCAGGTGGACCGCTTCATGTTCGAGATCGTGATCGAGTACCTGACCGAGGACCAGGAAGTGAATGTCGTTCGCTCGACGACCTCGATGGCCAAGCCGAATTTCCAGCGGGCCGTGACCGGCGAAGACATCGTGGCATTCCAGAACCTCGTGCGACGTGTCCCTGCGGCCGAACCGGTGGCGCGGTATGCGGTCAACCTCGCCCGCGCGAGCCGCCCGGGGCCGAATTCACCCGACTTCATCAAGGAGTGGGTGTCGTATGGGGCGAGTGTTCGCGCGCCACAGCATCTGCTCCTCGGTGGGAAGGCGCGGGCGCTCATGAAGGGGCGCTTTCATGTGAGCTTCGAGGACATCCGAGCCCTCGCGCGTCCCGTGCTGCGCCACCGGATCATCCGGAACTTTCACGCGGAGTCGGAGCGCGTCACGACGGACAAGATCGTGGACCAGTTGCTGGAATACGTCCCGGTGCCCAAGTCGGGCATGTGACCACGTGAAGGAAACAGCAACTGCGAAACACGGACGACACGGATGACACGGACCCCTGAAATGCGCCGAGCAGCTTTCACGAAGCAACCAAGGACATTCCCTGGTTGTTCGGGATGCATCTGGCGCGCGATTCATGGGTCTGTGTCATCCGTGTCGTCCGTGCTTGCAGTTGCAGTTGTAATCGCCGTGGCACGATGAACGGTCCGAGGAAGGAATGAACAACCTTATCGCGCCGGGGGCGCAGCTCCTCGACCCAAACGTGCTTGCTCGCATCGGCAATCTCGAGATGCGTGCGAAAGGCGTCGTCGAGGGGTTTATCCAGGGGTTGCACCGGGCTCCGAACCTCGGCGCGTCCACCGATTTCGCGGAACACCGCCCCTACATGCCGGGCGACGACACGCGTCGCGTGGACTGGCGCCTCTTCGCCCGGACGGATCGGCACTACGTCAAGGAATTCGAGGCCGATACGAACACGAACTTCGTCGTCTTCCTCGACGTGTCGCGGTCGATGGCGTTCGGGAACAAGATGCAGTACGCATGCACCCTCGCGGCGTGTCTTGCGTACTTCTCCAGCCTCCAGCGCGATCGCGTCGGGCTCGTGACGTTCGCGCAGAAGGTCGTGGACTACGTGCCGCCGTCGGCGAAGCATCTGCGCCTCGTCCTTCACTCGCTCGATAACGCCGAGCGCGGGATCCCGAAGGAGCCCGTTGCCGTCAGCACTCGGTATCGCCAGCTGTTCCAGCGGATGTCGGATACGGTTCGCCGACGCAGCATGATCGCGATCATCTCCGACCTGTATGAGGAGCCGGAAGACGTCGTGAGTGCGGTCAACACGCTGCGGGGGCGCGGCAATGACATCATGGTGCTTCATGTCCTCGACCCGCGTGAGCGGCAGTTTCCGTTCGAGCAGGCGGGCATGTTCGTGGATCTCGAGTCCGGCGAAACCATGCCGATCATCCCGGATTACCTGCGGGATGAATACCAGAAGCTCATGCGGACTCATATCGACACGCTGGGCCGTCGGCTCGGGAGCCACAACGTGGACTACGGCCAGTTCGACACGAGCCAGCCGATGGACCGCGCGCTCTTCAAGTTCCTCGGCGCGCGCAACCGCTTCGAGCGCGCGCGGAAGGTGGGCTGATGAACTTCCTGGCGCCGGCCGCGCTGGCCGGACTGATGGCGATTGCCATTCCCGTGCTGATCCACATGATCAACCGGGAACGCAAGGAGACCATCGCGTTTCCGTCGCTGATGTTCCTGCGCAAGATTCCGCATCGGTCGGTCCGCCGCCAGAAACTGCGCCACTTGCTCCTGCTCGCACTCCGCTGCCTGGCGATCGCGATCATCGTTTGGGCGTTCGCCCGGCCGTTTTTCGAGCGGCGGATGGCCGCCGCGCCCGCGTCATCCGATGGTCGAGAGATCGTGGTGTTGCTCGACCGATCATACAGCATGGGACATGGCGGTCGGTGGAACCGCGCGCTCGAGGCGGTGCGGACCCTTGCCGGCCAGGTGCGCGGCGTGGACCGGATGTCTGTCATGGCATTCGCCAGCAGTGCGCAGCAGCTGGCGCCGCCGAGTGGTGATGCCGCTGTCATCACGGCGTCGGTCGCCAATGCGACCCCGAGCAGTGAGCCGACCCGGTATGCGAGCGGCCTGCGCACGGGCGCCCAGCTATTGAGCGCCTCGGAACTGCCGCGGAAGGAAATCATCCTGATTTCCGATTTTCACCGGACGGGATGGTCGCCCAACGACGAGGTCACGATGCCCGAGGGCGCGACCGTGCGGACGATCGACGTCTCGCGGAAAGAGAACGTGGACGTTGCCGTGACAAGCGTCGCCGTTTCGCGCGCCCAGACTGGTGATCGTGCGCGCGCCACCGTCACGGCGCGAGCAGCCAACCTTGGCGACGCACCGCGCACGATCGATGCGACGCTCGAGCTCACCGGTCGAACCATCGAGACCCGGAAGGTCACCGTCCCACCGCGTGGCACTGCCCAGATCGTATTTGGAGACACGCCCGTGTCGGCCGTCGTGGCGCGCGCTGTCGTGCGGCTCACCCCCGATTCCCAACCGGCGAACGACGCATTCTACTTCACCATTGCGGAAGAGTCGGGCGCCTCGGCCCTGGTGGTCGAGCCATCGCGCGCGCGCAACAACCAGAGCCTCTTCCTCACGCGGGCGCTCGGCGTTGCCGATGATCCGGCGGTGCGCGTCGTTTCGAAGAGCGCCGAGGCGCTCACCCCCGCGGACTTTCGCAATCGGTCACTCGTGGTCTTCAACGAGGCCGACCTTCCGACGGGAACCCAGGGGACGCAGTTGCGTGCCCAAATCCAGAATGGCGCAATGCTGTTCGTGGTGCCAGGCGAACGAGGAACGCTCGGACTCACTCCGGAATGGCGCGCAGTGTTGCCGGCAACCATTGGGGTGGTCGCCGAGCGGCCAGCGGGGCGCTGGGCGTCCGTTGATTTCAGCAACGCGTTGTTCGA
>DASPMP010000046.1:0-5541 GCA_035626995.1 Gemmatimonadaceae bacterium | reverse complement strand
TCGCCCGGCCCATGTCCCTCGAGCAGGGCCAGCAATTCGCGGCGCACGTCGTCTGGACGCATCCCCAGCGTCTTTGCCGCGCGTTCCGCGTCCCCATTCGCGTTCGCGAATGTACGCAGGACGAGTTGGCGTTGCGCATCTGCCATGGACGACCCGACGTTGATCGTGACGGTACTGGGGACATCGCCCGTCTGCTTCAGATGCCGCGGCAGCAGGTCGGCAAGCTGGATCTTGTCGCTGCGGGACATGATCACGCCACGCTCCAGGGTGTTCTTCAGCTCGCGCACGTTCCCCGGCCAGTGGTACGCCAGGATCCACTGCCACGCGTCGTCGTGAAAGCCGGTGATGTTCTTGCCGTTCTGGCTGGCGAAGCGTTCCAGAAACTCGGAGGCGAGCAGCTGGACGTCGTCGGTTCGGTCACGCAACGGCGGCAGCACGAGCTCCACTACCGCGAGGCGATAGTACAGATCCTCGCGCATTTCGCCGTCCGCGAGCGCCTTCTCGAGGTTCTTGTTCGTCGCGGCAACGACGCGGATGTCGACGTCAATCTCCTTCTTTCCGCCGAGGCGGCGCACCTGACGGCTTTCGAGGGCACGCAGGAGCTTGACCTGAATGTCCGGGGACATCTCCGCGACTTCGTCGAGGAAGATGGTACCCCCATCGGCCAGCTCGAAGGCGCCCTGTTTTTCATTGGTGCTGCCCGTGAACGCGCCCTTTTCGTGGCCGAACAGCTCGTTCTCCAGGATTTCCTTGGGGAGCGCCGCGCAGTTGAGGGCGAAGAACGGTCCCTTGGCCCGATCGCTCTTGGTGTGCATTGCCCGGGCGACCAGCTCCTTGCCGGTACCGGATTCGCCGAGGATCAGGACCGATGCATTAGAGGGCGCCACCGCGTCGATGATCTGATAGACGTGGCGCATCTGTTCGGACTGACCCGTGAGCTCACCGTAGTGCGTCAGTCCCTCGAGCTTCGCAGACAGCTGCTGGTTCTGGACCTGGACCGCGAACGACTCCATCAGCTTCGGGATCTGCGCCTTGAGCTTGTTGAGTCGCTCGGCGTTGAGCGGCTTCTCGATGTAGTCCGCCGCGCCCTCCCGAATCGCTTCGATGGCCAGTTCCGTGGATCCCTGACCGGTGATCATCACGAACTCGGTCGGGATTTTCCGCTCGCGGATGGATTTCAGGAGTGCGATGCCGTCAAGCTTCGGCATCTTGAGGTCGGCGAGAACGACGCCGAAGCGCTCGTTCTGCAGTTGCTCCAGTGCCTTCTGGCCATCTGCGGCCACTTCGACTTCGTAGCCGGCGTCGGTGAGGATCGCACTCAACCCGTTGGCGATGGCGGCTTCGTCGTCCGCAATGAGGATGCGGCCCTGGGGCTTCGTTTCCGTACGTGGTGCCATGAATCAGGGTCCTGGAAATACGATGAGGAGGTCGGGATCGGACCTCCGTGTTCTGATGTTACAGCCTGCGAGTGCATCGGCCACCGCAGGGTCCAGGGTACAGGCTGCAGCGGACTCGTGCGAAAAACGGACCACTGGCTCCCGCCCGCTTTCGAGGGTGCATCGACCGCCTTTCTGCTGCATCAGCGCGAGCATCCCCGACGCCAGCGCCAGCCGCACGGCGACCGGCGGCGCCTTCGACGGCGCTGTCCGGTCATAGCCGTCCACCTGCAGGACCTTCCCATCCGCCTTCGCCGTCGGCACGAGGAGGGTAGCCAGCTGCTTCATCGTCAAGGCGACATCCGGACTCGTCGCGGTTCGCGCCGGCCGCGCCAATACCAGCATGGATTCGACACGCGCGCTCAGCGTCTCGAGCTGCCCAGACGCGGCCGCGGCGAAACCGGAGATGTCCTTGCCAGTCGTCGCCGGTTTCTCCGACCGGGACCGGATTACCTCGAGATTCAGCGACACCCCGTTCAGGCTGTCCTTTACCTCATGCGCCCCCCGGTCAATGATCTCCTGGAGGGCGGCGAGCCAGAGCGGGGCAATCACGTCAATCATGCCTTCCCCGCGTCCGGATGCCAACGAAACACGTTGATTCGTGCAACGGCTAATCGCTGAGTGACGTGTCGTCTGGTGCAGCTGCCACCGTCACCTGTCCGGCGGTCGGACGTTTCCGGTGCTGCTCGGGCGGTCGCACGTACTTGTCGACGTGCTTCTTCGTGTCACCAATAGCGAGCTGCTCAAACAGGAACCCGAATTTCCTGTCGTACGCCTTGCCGAGGGCATCACGTGCGGCTGCGGGGATTTCCCATATCTGCTTCTTGAAGGGTCCCAGCGCCTTTTTGCGCGTCTTATAGAAGAACTGCTCGTCGGTGTCCTTCTCCTTGCGCTCGTCCTTCGCGTTCTCTCGCAGCCATTCGTAGATCTCCCCACGAAGCGAATCAGGAAGGGCGTCGTACAGCATGGTCTGGAAGTTCGTCGCGAGATGGATTTCACAGGTCTCGCGCTTCGGGAAGTTGTTGAATGCGGTGTCCGGCAGCGTCGATGCACCGTGCTGTACCGCGCCCGCGAGGCCATACTCTTCCCTTGCGACTGTGGACAGCCGCTCGAGCGTGTCGAGGTCGAGTTTCACGTCGGCAATCTTGCCGTCGGCGAGAACGACGCCGCCGTGGGACGTCCCCGATTGCACGCTGATCTTGGACAATCCAGCGATGCCTTTTGGCAGCGCGGCGTTGAAGCCATCCATGAACGCGCGCAGCTCGGGCTCGGTGGAATTCTCAGTTCCCACCTCACCGATCTCACCGCCGGCGGAGATGGTCACGCCCTTCGGCTCGGCGGCACGAACCGCCTTGAGAATGTCGATGCCAACTTCGTAGTTCGGCCGCTGCTGCTCTGCGAGGGTCTTTTGCGAGAGATCGACGAGAGTGGATGTATCGATGTCGATATTGTAGAAACCTGCGGCAACGGCCTCCGCCACAAGCTGCTTGACCGCATTCACTTCCGTCGCAGGATCCACCTTCCATTTCTTCGCATTCACCTGGAAGTGGTCGCCCTGGATGAACAGTGGGCCGCGATACCCTTCGCGCAACGCGGCGGCGATCATCACGCTCACGTATTCGGCGGGGCGCTGCTCGGTATAACCGATCTCCGATCGCGCAATCTCGAGGATGAAGGCGCCTGCCTTCATCCTGTTGGCGGTCCTGAAAATCGAGCGTCCTGTGTCGTAAGACTGCCCACGGACATTGATCGCCGGCACCGTGAAGCCGCGGATCTCGCCGCGCCCCCGGGCCATGTAGAGGTCGTGAATCGATGCCGGCCGGACGCCGACAACCTGCCCGATCTCCCACAGCAGCCATCGCGCAAATTCCTTCTCGTCCGACGAGCCAAAGACGGCGGCGCGGACCAGCCTGTCCATGCGATCGGACTTGAGCGCATTCTCGTCCTGGACCGTGACCTTGTTATCGAGGACGGACACGGCGTTCCCGAGCAGTTCAGTAATGGATTGCATGCGTCCAATTTAATCGGGCCCGCCCCATTTCGGTCTTGACGACGGTACCATTCCGCGCGCATTACGTGCGAGCATACACCCTCCTGAGGATTCCCGTGCGCCTTCGCTTCGTAATTCCTGGCCTGCTGCTCATTGCGACCACAGCCGATGCACAGGAGGCGCGCGGGTCCGGCACCGTGGTCATCCGCGCCGCCCGTCTGATCGACGGCACCGGTTCTCCGGCGATCGCCAACGGCGTCGTGGTCGTCACTGAGGACCGGATCGTGGCCGTAGGACGCCAGGGCACGGTCACCGTGCCGGCGGGAGCACGAACCATCGACCTCGGGAATGCCACTCTCCTGCCCGGGTTCATCGACGCGCATACGCACATCATCGGACGTGGCTTGGCCGACCCAATGTCCGATCTGGAAGCCGTGAAGGACTTTCAAAGCCTCGGCGCCATCATCGGCGTCGCGAATGCGCAGAAGACCCTCATGGCCGGCTTCACCACCATCCGGAATCTCGGCGCCGGAGGCTTCGACGACCTGGCACTCCGCAAGGCGATCAACGACGGGTTCGTCCCCGGTCCGCGGATGCAGAGCGCCGGACACTCACTCGGCATCACCGGCGGGCATTGCGACGAGAACGGATTCAAGCCCGGCCTGTTCGACGGCGATTATCGCACCGGCATAGCCGACGGACCCGACCAGGTCCGTGCGGCCGTGCGCTACCAGTCCAAGTATGGCGCGGATGTCATCAAGACCTGCGCGACGGGCGGCGTCCTGTCTGAAGGCGACGCCGTAGGCGTACCGCAGTACTCATTCGAAGAATTGAAAACCATGGTGGACGAGGCGCACATCCTGGAGCGAAAAGTTGCCGCGCACGCCCACGGGGCCGTAGGGATCAAGATCGCTGTGCGCGCCGGCGTCGCATCAATCGAGCACGGATCATTTCTCGATGACGAGGGTGCCCGCCTCATGAAGGAACATGGGACATACCTGGTTCCCACCATCAGTGCGGGTGAAGTCGTGGAGCAGATGGCGAAGTCGGGCCGGTTGAGCGGCCTGCGCGCCGAGAAAGCGCTTGCCGCTGCCGCTGCGATGCGGAACGGGATTCGGGTCGCGGTGCGCCACGGTGTGCCCATCGCACTCGGCACCGACGCGGGGGTCGGCGCGCACGGAACGAACGGTCACGAGTTCACGTTGCTGGTCGAATGGGGTGGCATGTCGCCCATGCAGGCGATCGTCGCCGGCACCGCGAACTCTGCGAAACTGCTCGGCTGGGACGCGCGCATTGGGACCCTGTCGGCCGGAAAACTGGCCGACGTCGTCGCGGTGCCGGGCGATCCACTCGCCGACATCCGGCTCATGGAGCGTCCGTCTTTTGTGATGAAGAACGGCGTCGTCCATAAACAACCCGGCGCGGCGGCCCTTCCCTGATCACACGCGATAGCGCGAATTCGGTTTGGGGAGTTCGTCCCACTCCGCGCGCGCGTCTTCGAACCCGCGCCGTCCCATCATGGCATAGGTGAACCGCTTGCCCAGCTCGACGCCGGGCTGGTCGAGCGGATTCACGTCGTAGAGCGCGCCCGCGTAGATCGTGGCAATCTCGAACAGCATGAACAGCGCGCCGATGTGCCAGGGATCCACGGCATCGAGCTGCAACGTCATGTTCGGCCGGCCACGGCGCGCTAATGCGCCCGCGGTGGCCCGACGCTCGATGTCGAGCACGTCGCCGAGCTTGTTGCCGCCGAGATACGACAGCTCGGCCACGTTGGGGTGCAGCGACGGGATCTCGATGTCGTCCTTCGCCGGCACGGACAGGAACGTCACCGTCTTGTCCATGGGCCCTTCCATGAACAACTGCACCTGGCTGTGCTGGTCTGTTGCGCCGAGTGCGGCAACCGGCGTGGGGCCGACATTCTTCCCGCCGTTGGCGCGCTTCCCTAGGCTCTCTGCCCAGAGCTGAACGAACCACGCCGCCATGTCCCGCAAGCCATCGCTGTACGGCATCATCACGTGGATGCCCTTCCCGCCCTTGGTGTCCGCAAGAAACTGAAGGAGCGCAAAAACTCCCGCGGGGTTTTCGCGAAGCCGGGGCGACGCACACCGTTTC
>DASPMP010000045.1:0-2433 GCA_035626995.1 Gemmatimonadaceae bacterium | reverse complement strand
GGGTGATAGCGGTACTGCTTCCGGCCGCGGGCGTCGCGCGCCGTCACCTGGAGGTGGCCATCCTCGTGCGGGCAGATCCAGACCTGGGACCATGCCGGCGGGATCACAAGCGACCGGAATCGCTTGATGGCGTCGCGGGCGCGAATGAGCTGCCCATCCGCGTCGTAATAGGAAAAGCCGCCGCCACTGCGCTTGCGGCGAATTCCAGGCATGGAATCCGACACATAGCGCAAGCCGGCGGCTTTCGCAGAATCGACGTGTTCTGGAGAGGCAGTTTGTCCCAAACGTCCCTCCCGGGTCAGGAGCCGGACACGCCGGCTGGGAGGGTTTGACGGTTGAGAAGGCTTCATGGCAACGGCCAAAGGGCTTGCCGTGGGCTCAACCCGCCTTCCGGGCACTCTGCAAGAACACGATCACTTCTTCATTGATTCTGCCCTTTCTGCCGCTTCAAATATGATCCGTGTCAGCGGTTCTCTAAGTGTGATGTGGATACCCTATCCTGCCCTTTCCGGATTGATCAGACTTGATCCCATGAAACCGCTCTTCCGCCCTCGGTTCGCACGCATTCTGGCGCTGGTCCTCGTAATGCCACTCACCCTGCCCGCCCAGCAGGTGTCAGATACCAGCTTTCGGCCACCGATTTCGAATCCTGCCTTCGCGCCAGGTCGGGGTCCGCTGGTCCTGCTCGACGAAGCGCACTCGAACTTCCACACCGTCGATGGACGCTATAAGCCATTCGTGATGCTGCTGCAGCGCGATGGCTTTGTCGTCCGACCCAATCGGGTGCCGTTCTCCAGAGAGGCGCTCGCACAGGCACGCGTGCTCGTCATCGCGAATGCGCTGAACAAGATCAACGAGCGCAACTGGGACCTCCCGAACCCATCAGCCTTCACTGACGCGGAGATCGCTGAGGTCCGCGAATGGGTCCGTGGCGGCGGCTCGCTGCTCCTCATCGCCGATCACATGCCAATGGCAGGCGCCGCCGAAAAACTCGCGTACGAGTTCGGCGCGATCTACGGCAACGGTTTCGCCGCAGACTCCACGATGAGCACTGGCGCCATGCGCTTCCGTCGCAGCGACAAGTTCCTCGGCAGCCACGCAGTCACCGAAGGGCGCAATGCATCCGAGCGGGTCGACTCGCTCACGACATTTACCGGCTCGGCGTTCCGGCTCATCGGGCCGGGCACCCCGTTCATCACCCTTCCGAAGTCGACACTGATCATGCCGGTACAGGATTGGGTGTTCGGTGACTCCGTTCCCCGCATGCGATCGGACGGCATGCTCCAGGGCGCAGCCATCGAGTTCGGGCGCGGCCGCGTCGTGCTGCTCGCCGAAGCTGCGATGCTCTCCGCTCAGCTGGCCGGACCGCAGCGGAACAAGATGGGAATGAACAATCCGGTCGCTGGCCAGAACCCCCAGTTCGCGCTCAACGTGCTACGCTGGCTCGCGCGCGTGTACTGATCAGCCTCGGCCTCGGCTATCAGCCTCGGCTCTCGGCCTCGGCCGACAAATCTCCATTTGTGGAATTGAGGATCGCCCGCGCGGCGTCGATGCACTCCTTTGACCCTGCGAGCGCGAGGAGATCGCCGTCGCGCAATACTTCGCGACCGCGCGGCGCGAGAACCTCAGCGCCGGGACGCAGGATCGCGAGCACCGTGGCGCCGGAGAGGCCACGCAGGTTGAGGTCGGCGAGCGACTTCCCGGCAGCGTTGCTTCCCGGGGCGACGCGCAGCGGCGTCGGCTCTCCAAGGCCGGGAAGGAACGACTGCACCTGCTCCATGGTACGGTCGATCTGCTCGGGCGGCGCTTCGCTCGTCGACATCTGACGCCCGAGCGCGGAGGCGATGACTTCCGCGCCGGCGCGCGCGTGGCCTTCGAGGTTCGTTGCACTCTTCCAGAAGCCGATCCCCAGCACCACCAGCAACAGCGCAATCACGGATTCGAGCCGGAAGTTCGGGACGAACGGCTGGGTCAGCGCAAGCAACGGAAGCGTGACCGCCAGGACGATCGCGAGTTGCAGCGTCACCACGAGCGCGCGCCGCGGCGCCGCCGCCATGTCCACCTTCCCCGCCGACGCTTCCGGCATGGCGCGCATCGCGAGCTCGAGGCCAAGGAGCCGCGCGCCACGGAGCAAGCCGATGATCAATGGAATGCCGACGATCACCGCACCGCCAATCACGATCAGGCGCGCAACACCTTCGGGCGCACCCGTCCAGTCGCGGAGCAACATCGAGAAGCGTCCCATCTCAACGGCCGCCGCAATGACCACGACGGCGATGAGCACGGCATCGAGCAGCAGGAGACCCGCGAGCCGCCGCGCACGTGACTTCTTTTTCGGCTCCTCGGGCGCGGCGCGCATGCGCTCCATCCACGATCCGTACAAGGCCGTAAACGTCTGCACTGGATGCGGCAGCTTGCGGTCGACCCACGCGG
>DASPMP010000044.1:0-11477 GCA_035626995.1 Gemmatimonadaceae bacterium | reverse complement strand
ACCTGGCATCGCGCTCATGTCCACGCCCCAGCTCCGTTCGCTTCGCATCGCGAGCATTGCTGTACTGCTCGCCGCCGGAGGCGCGCCTGCGTGGGCGCAGAATGGCGTGGATGGTGTCGCCCAGCGTGCGTCCGCCGCACTGATCCGACCGGGCGACCGTATCGAGCTGGTTTTCCGTCGCGATCGCGAGTTGAGCGGAGGCTCCACGGTCAATGAGCGCGGGGAAGCCGTGTTCCCCAAGCTCGGCAGCGTGAATGTCGCCTCCATCAGGATTGCCGACCTGCAGGACACCCTACGGGTACGATACGCCGAGTTCCTGCGCACCACGGATGTGGATGTCCAGGTGCTGCGGAGGGTGGTGGTGAATGGCGAAGTGCGCTCGCCGAACGTGTACTACGTGGACCTCAGCTCCGGCGTGCGCGATGCCCTGGCGCGAGCCGGCGGGCTGCTGGAGACCTCCAACAAGAAGAATGTGGTGGTGATGCGGGACGGTGCTGAGATCAAGGTGCGCGACTGGGAGCGGCGCCAAGACGCGGGCGCCGACCTCCAATCCGGCGACCAGATCATCGTGGGACGGAAGAGCTGGTTCGTGATCAATGCATTGCCCCTGGTGAGCACGAGCGTCATCGTCATCGGGTTGATCCAGTCGCTACGGAACTAGCATGCGGTACGAGAATACCCTGACCGTCCCCGACACCGTCGAAGTCTCCGAGATCATGCGGACACTCCGGGGGCAGTGGCGCACGGTGATCGCCTTCGTCGTGGTCGGGGTGCTGGGCGCGGCGGCGGTGGTGCTGTTCGCGCCGAGGAAGTTCGAGGGACAGGCGTCGGTGCTGGCACGGACCGCCGGTGTCGGCGGCGGTTCCGTCGGTGGTCGCATCAGCGGTCTGGGTGAGCTGCTGGGCGGCATCGGTGCGCTTGGCGGTGGAGGCTCCATCGAAACAGAGCTCCAGGTGCTGCGCAGCCGAGCGATCGCCGGAACGGTGGTGGATTCGCTGCAACTGCAGGTGCGGGTGCGGGAGCCGGAGGGCACGGCGCCGTACAGCGTGTTCGCGAGCTCGGCGCTCCCCGGGGCCTTCAAGCGGCGGACGTACACCTTCGAGCGCACACCTTCCGGTTCCTATGCCGGGAACAGCGGTGGCGGTCAGGTGGAACTGACTCCCGGCCAGCCCGCGCGACTGGACGTGGGGACGGTCACGCTGCACCCGGGCCTGACGGCTCCGCGGCTGGTGATCGCCGTGATGGACCGCGAGGACGCCATCACGCGGTTCACGGGGAAAGCCCAGATCACGAAGGCCGGCGGTGAGATCGCGCGCGTGGTCTATCGCGGCGATGACTCGCTGTCGGCCGCGGCCGCCGCGAACGCGATCATTGGCGTCTACCTGGAGCGGCGCCGGACCACCGATCGCGGGGCCAACGCGCGCCGCGTGGAGTACGTGAGCGCGCAGCTGGACTCCACTGCCGCAACGTTGAGCCGGCGCGAGCGGGAGCTGCGACAGTACCAGGAGGAGTCCGGCGTCCTCGATGCGAAGGTGCAGGGCGAGATCGACCTGGAGTCCGCGGCGATGCTGCGGCGCACGCTCACTGACATCCAGGTGGATGAAGGCGCCATTAAGCAGCTGCTCGCGCAGGCCGATGACGGGCGTATTACTTCGCGGGATCTCGCGGCGTATCCCGCATTCCTGCGGGGGTCATCCGTCAGTCCGCTGGTGGGCCAGCTGAGCGGGATGGAAACGCAGCGTCTGGCGCTGCTGGAGCGGCGCACCGAAAGGGACCCGGAGGTGCTGGCGCTGGATGCGGGAATGCGCGCGGTGGAGGCCAACATCATCGGGATCGCGCGAAGCTACGCGTCTGCAGTGACGCGACAGCGCGTTGAGATGCAGGCGCGCTACGACAGCATCCAGCAGGCGCTGCTGGCGCTGCCGGCAGCCGCCGAGCGCGGCGGCAGGTTGCAACGCGACGTGATGCGGCTGTCGCAGATCTTCACGGCATTGGAAGCGCAGCTCGTGGAGGCACGGCTGGGAGAGATCGGTGAGGGAGGCGAAGTGCGGCCCGTGGACCTCGCGACGCCGCAGCGCGACCCGGCGTTCCCCAAGCCCTTCCTCACGATGGGCATCGGTACGGTGGGCGGGCTGGTGGCCGGATTGGTGGCCGCGCTCATCCTCGGCTGGTTCGGGCGCTGGTTGCGGGACCCGCGTGAGATCGAGCGTGTGCTTGGGGTGACCGCGCAGCGAGTGGACGGCGACGCACCGCTGCTCATGGCAGGGTCGCCGTCGGTGCGCACGGTGCTCGTGGTTCCGCTGGACAGCCGCGCGCGATCCTCGGATGTTGCGCAGCGCCTGGCCCGCACGGCGCGGCAGCGCGCGTTGCCCGCTACCGTGCTCGATCTCAGCGGCCGCGTGAACGGCAATGGGCAGCACTCGGTCGCTAGTGATGGGGCCGACGTGGGTGCGATGATCGAGCGGCTGGAGTCGGAGAACGGATTGGTGGTCGTGCAGCTCCCGGGGCTCGTCGCGGATGCCACGCTGGCTGCGATGCGGGAGACGCGTCCGGTGTTGTTGGTGGCGCCACCAGGACCGGTGGATCGAGTCCAGCTTTCTGGAGCAGTGGAAACACTGCGGAGGCTCCAGGTGCCCTGTGCGGGTGTGGTGATGAGCGATGGGACCACGACGGCGCCCCGAGCGCTGACCTGACCATGCGTGTGGTCGCGCTGACGGCCGCGGGCGCGAGCCGGTCGGCCCAGGCGTGGGGTGTCCGGCCCGTCACGATGCTGCAGGCCGCGCTCGTCGGGCTGGTGATCGCCAACGTGGGGCGCATTCCGTTCCTGGACCTGGGAGATCGCGAAGCACCCATCCTCATCAACGAGCTGCTGGTGGGCGTGCTGCTGGTCGTGGCCGCCGCCGCGATGGCTCGT
This sequence comes from Gemmatimonadaceae bacterium, assembly GCA_035626995.1. Classification (GTDB taxonomy): domain Bacteria; phylum Gemmatimonadota; class Gemmatimonadetes; order Gemmatimonadales; family Gemmatimonadaceae; genus DASPMP01. The sequence goes on along the minus strand of DASPMP010000044.1, from coordinate 8,563 downwards.
GCGCGTTCGTTGAAGCTGAACGACGTGAGTCTCGCGGCGCTGGTCTTTGTCGCGTTCGGAGCGATCGTCACCGTCGCTGCCATCCCGCGGTTCGGCCTGTCCGTGGGGGAAGTGATCATCAGCCTGGCATACCTGGCGCGGTGGTGCTTCTACTTCGCCATCTACATCGTGGTGATCAACTGCGTGCGGGCGCACGAGGCTGGGGCGGTGTGGCGTGCCGCCGAACGCGCGTTGCTCGCGATTGCGATCTTCGGAATCTTTCAGTCGATCTTCCTGCCGAATTTCGCGTTCATTGTGTATCCGGATGCGCGGCCTTTCCTGGACTGGGACCAGCAGCGCCATCGCCTGGTGTCCACCATACTGGACCCGAACATCGCCGCGACGGTGATCGGCATGGGGCTGCTGGTGCAGCTGGCGCGGATGTCCTCCGGCGTGCGGGTGCCGCTGTGGAAACCCCTGGTGATGAGCGCGGCGGTGGTGATGACGTTGTCCCGCAGCGGCCTCGCGTCGCTGGTCGTGGCTTCGTCGGTCATCTTTCTGACGCGCGGACTGAGCAAGCGCGTGCTGCGGCTGGCAGCCGTCGCGGTGGCGGGGATCATCGTGGCGCTGCCAAAGCTCATCGACTTTGCGGCGCAATATTCCCGGTTCGGCGTGACCGACGCGTCGGCGCTGGCGCGCGTGACCACCTGGCGCCAGGCCATCGAGACATTCCTGGCATCCCCTTGGTTCGGGATCGGCTTCAACACCTATGGCTTCGTGCAGGAGCGTCGCGGCATCGAACGGCTCGGGGTGTCCGCGTATTCTGCGGAGGGAGGATTGCTGTTCATCGCCGTGCTCACCGGCGTGGTGGGGCTGATCATCTATCTCGCGATGCTCTGGTTCGCGATGCGGCGCTGCCGCGTTGCGTGGCGCGACATCCGCGCCACGGCCGACGAGCGCGGCGTGCTGATCGGGACCTATAGCGCCACCGTGCTGGTGCTGGTGGGCAGCGTGTTCGTGAATACGCTCCTGATGCCATTCGTGATGGAGCTGCTCTGGGTGCTGTGGGGGCTGAGCTTCGTCATCGCCGGCGGCATCGCCACGCGGCCGCTGCCGCGGGCAGCGGGGTGACGATGCACGTCGGCATCGACGCGCGATTCGCCCGGGATGGCGGGATCGGCACCTACCTGCGGAACATGGTGCCGCGGGTGATCCGGCTGCGGCCGTCCTGGTCGTTCACCGTCCTTGGCAATCCGGCGGTCGTGCGCGGAATGGGGTGGGAGCAGTTGCCGAACGTACAGCTGTCGGCGTTCACGGCGCCGGCGTACTCGATCCGCGAGCAATGGATGGCGCCGTTCGCGTCGCCCCGGGGATTGAACGTGTTCTGGGCGCCGCACTACAACGTGCCCCTCGCAGTCCGGGCACCGCTCGTGGCGACGATCCATGACGTGTGCCACCTGGCGGTTCACGACGCGCTCGACAGCGGCATCAAGCGGACGTACGCGCGCGTGATGCTGGACCAGGTGCGGCGTCGGGCCCGAGGTATCCTGTTCGTTTCGGAATTCTCGCGCGACGAGATGGCACGGATCGTTGGCGCGCCAGATGGAATCGTCAGTATTGCACCCAATGCTGTCGCGGAAGAGTGGTTCCAGGGGGAGGACAGCGCGCGGCCACTGCCTGATCCGTACCTGGCCTACGTCGGCAACTGGAAAGTGCACAAGAATGTGCCGCTGCTGCTGCGCGCATTCGGGCGGGTGGTGCAGCGCATTCCGCACCGGCTGGTGCTCGTGGGGCGCCGGCATGGCCTGGCAGCCGATCCCAGTATCGAGCGCGAGGTCGCGCGGTTGGGCGATCGCGTGGTGGTCACCGGCCAGGTGGAGGACGCGGAGGTACGCCGCTGGGTACGCCACGCGGACGCACTCGTGACAGCGTCGCGCTACGAGGGATTCGGTCTGCCGCCGCTGGAGGCCATGGCCGCCGGCAGGCCGTGCATGGTGGCGCGGGCCGGATCGCTGCCGGAAGTGTGCGGCGACGCGGCACGCTACTGCGATCCCCACGACGAAGCGTCGGTGGCGAATGCGCTGGTGGACATCGCCACCAACCACGCGTTGCGCGAGGAGCTGGTGCGGAAGGGGCATGTGCGCGCCCGCGCGTTCGACTGGGATCGCTCCGCGCGTCTCGCGGCAGAGCTGCTGGAGCAGGTTGGGAAGGGCCGGTGACCTGGACCGCCCGGCTCCGCGAAACGGCGTTCGCCGGCCTGCCACCGGCATTGCGTCCGGTGGCCACGTACCACTATCGCCGCGCGCGCCTGCAGACCGATCCGGAGATGGAGGAGCTCTGCGCCGTGCTGCGGCCGGGCGTCCGTGCCATCGACGTCGGTGCCAACGAAGGGCTGTACACGCACGCGTTCGCGCGCACCGGAGCGCTGGTGGACGCGTTCGAACCGCTGCCGGCATGTCACGATGTTCTCGCCGCGTACGGCCGCTGGCGTTCCCGCGTGTGCATTCATCCGGTGGCCCTGGGCGCGGAGGAGCGCATGGCGACGCTCTCGGTGCCACTCCGGAATGGACGGCCGGTGACGGGGCACGCGTCGCTGGAGCCGCGCACAAACGGGAGTGCGCGGCTGGACGTCCCGGTGAAGACCCTGGACAGCTTCACGTTCTCTGATGTCGCCGTGATCAAGGTGGACGTGGAAGGTCACGAGCTCAGCGTGCTGCGCGGCGCGGTCGCGACCATCCGACGCTGGCGTCCGCTGCTGCTGCTGGAGATCGAGCAGCGCCACGTCCCGGTGCCGATCGCGAGCGTCTTCGATGAAGTATCCGCGCTGGGATATCGCGGCGAGTTCATCGATGCGACCGGCGCGCGCCTGGCCCTGGAGCATTTCGATCTCGCCCGGCACCAGCGGGCGGACATGGCCGACACCCCCGGCTCGGAATACGTGAACAACTTCCTCTTCCGCCCTGCCGCGGGAGTGCGTTGATGCCGGCGTCGCCGCTGCGTGGCCGCTACCTCGTTCGCCATCCGGCGTGGAACGCGTGGCTCCACACGCGAGACCTGCTGCTGTCGCTCACGACGCCGGCGCGACGGGCGATTGCGACGACCACCGCGGGCGAGATCGTCGAGCGGGTGCTGCTGGCGGTTGGCGGGCACCTCGGGGACGCGGTCATTGCGACGAGCCTGCTGCCGCAGATCGGCAGGGTGTTTCCGGGTGCCCGCGTGGGGGTGGTGACGGGCAGCTGGAATCGCCAGGTGTTCGAGGGACATCCGCAAATCGACGCCATCCACGCCTTCGATCACTGGAAGCTCAATCGCTCCGCGGGATCGCTGCTCGCGCATTGGTCCAGCATGCGCCGGTCGTCGGATGCGACAGTCGCGGCCGTGCGGCGCATCGGCTACCAGGTGGGAATCGACCTGTCGCCGTACTACCCAAACGCCTCGGAGATCCTCTGGCGCGCCGGGGTGCCGGTGCGCGTGGGGTACAGGAGCGGCGGTGGCGGTCCGCGGTACACGCACGCACTGGAATGGACGGCCGGGCGTCACGTGTCCGAGGACCATCGCGTGCTGCTCGACGTGGTGCGGGCCGGCGGCGCTGACGACACAGTTCCCTTCTATGACCTGCCTGCCATTCCCGACGCAGCCGTCGGCAGTGCCGAGCGCATGATGCGCGCGGCCGGACTGGCCGACACACCCTTCGTCGTCGCACACACGGGCGCGGGAGCGACGATGAAGGATTGGCCCGCCGCCAACTGGCGTGTGGTGGCCGGAGCGCTCCGCGACCGTGGCGTTCGCGTGGTGCTCACAGGTCATGGTGCCGCGCAACGTGTGGCGACGGCGGCGCTCTCCCAGGGAACCGGCGCGATCGATCTCTGCGGACAGCTCGAGTGGGCCGAGTTCCGCTGGCTGCTGTCGCGGGCCAACGCGGTGCTCAGCGTGGACACGGTGGCCATGCACGTCGCGGCGGCCCAGCGAAGGCCGTGCATCGCGATCATGACAGGGGTGGATGACCCGGCCCGCTGGCGTCCACTGGGCGACCACACGACCGTCCTGACCGACCGCGTGCCTTGTGCGCCGTGCTATCGCAGCCACGGCTGTGCGGCGATGTCGTGCATCCGCGGGGTTTCCACGGTCGCGGTGCTGGATGCGGTCGCGCCCTATCTGCCCCGCTGACTCCGGCCGACCGGCGTCAGCACGATGCGCAGCGACACGTTGTTCAGGTCGAAGGTGTCGTCTTCGAGGAATCCGACGGTCGCGCTCTGGAACAGATAGTTCAACCGTCGCTCGAAGAGCAGTTCACCGGAAAGCTCCAGCGCGTCGGCGCGCCAGACGCCGCGCGCTCCCGCCACGAGGCTCACGTCATGGGCCCACACCGACAATCCCGTGGGTGCGCGAAAGTAGGCATCGTTCTGCCAGCGTGTGCGCGACAGGAACGCGCCCGCCTGGCGGGATCCTGCATCCCAGAAGCGGTCCAGCGCGACGAACTGTGTGGATGAACCGGGACCGATGGCGGCTCCCAGCACCTGCCCGCGGTGGGTGTAACCCTGCCGCGGTGTCGGCGACACGTAGAAGGTGAGCGGGAGGACATCCCGCGTCGGGGTCGGCTGCTCGAGATTGGTCGCTTCGGCCTGCACCCGCCACACTGGGGCAGACTGGCGCAGCCCGCTCAACCACTGCAGCCCAACGGTGTAGCCTTGCGACTGATAGGGAGCCGTGAGCAGTGATGTGATGGACGCGGGAAAAATAACGCGAGCCCATTCTCCGTAGACCTCGACCCCGCTCCCGGGAAACACCCACCGTCCGAACCATGCGACAAGCTGGTCAGCCGAGCGCCCTTCGGTGGCGCGACGCAGGTTGGCGCCCTGACCCCAGCGAGCGACGGCATCGAAGAAGCGCGCTGGAAGGGCACCCGCGCCAGGGATGGCCGCGTAGACCACACGCGCGGCGCCGATGGTGAGGTTGGTGTCGAATTCCGGCGCCAGGCTCACGATCAGCCCGCTGATGGAGCGCTGGTCGTTCGCGGGATCGAAGTCGAAGTACGGCGACTCCACCAGTGCGCCTACCATCCAGCGTGCCTCCAGCAGCCCGGCGCGGGTGCGCACCGGCTGCCGCGTCCGTACGTAGAAGCGTGGAATGCCGGCGGCGTGATTGCTGAGCAGCAGCGCGTTGCGGATCCCGGGTCCCCACCACTCGCTCTCGCTCGAGAGCGCCAGCGTCACCGGTCCGGCGTCCACTTCGAGGGATGTCTGTCCGGGGTCGATGCCGGTGACCGGCTCGCTGCCGAAGCGGAGCGGCATGTCGGCACTCCAGCCGGTGCCCGAAAAAAACGGGTTGGAATATCCACTCATCCCGTCCACGGTGATTCCGATGAGCGCAAAGTCGCGATTACGCGCATGCCAGATCTCGGGCGCGATCTGCAGCCGCACGCCCCCGCACGCCACTCGGACGCCGCCGATGGCCTGCATGGTGAGACCACGACCAACCCACGCCGCGCCGTCATTCCGTTCATATGGAATGGCGGAATTCCATGCTGTCGCGATCTCGGGTGCGAGCGCGCGGAAGCGCGGGGTGCAACGGCGCGGGCCCGGCAGCCCCGACGCCCATGGCGAATCGAGCGGCGCGATGCGCGAGGAGGTGCGTGCGGTCAACCCCTGCGCCGGCGCGTGCCCCTCGAGCTGCCGCAGCCTGGCGTCGTCGTCGAATGGGGAACCAATGAGCCCCATGGGACTGAGCGGCAGCATACGAGGTGCGCCAGTCGTGGGCGCCTGCGCGCGTGCGGGAAGCGACATCACGGCCAGGAGGGCAATGGTGCGCGTGGTCGCACGTATACAGGCCATTCGTCGCAGCATAAACTTCACTGCTACTGATGTCTAGCAGAGCACGCGCGCTCGCGATCGGCCTTGCCATCGCCGCGCCGACCATTGGAGTCGCCCAAGGGGGCGCCGAGCGCCATGGGACCACGCGTCTCCTGTTCGTGAATGACGAATGGGAGCGTTACGCGCGGGTAATGCAGATCGCCGGCGATGTCGGCCTGTATCCCTGGTCAGTGCGGGAATTCACAGCGCGTGAAAGCGATTCGTTGGACGTCGTTGATTCCACGCGGGTACATCCATGGTCCGCGCAGCCAACCCCCCGGGAGCGAGAATGGCGCGGCCTCAAGTCACACGCGGTCGATGGCGAACTCGCGGTCATCTACAACACCGCCTTCCCATTCGGGTACAACGACGGTCAGCTCTGGGCAGGACGTGGCCTTACCACGGCCGCACGGGCCGGAATTGCGGTTCATCGCGGCGCTGTGCACGCAGTCGTGGCGCCGCGCCTGACACGCGCTGAGAACCTGTCGTTCGGCATGCACCCGAATGGCCTTGCTGGATTGCTCGCGTATGCGCATCCCTTTTATCCAGCGAGCATCGACCAGCCGCAGCGTTTCGGCGGCTCGGCGTACCAACAGATCACGCTCGACAACACGCGCCTCGAACTGGATGCCCTTGGAGCCGTGGCGGGTTTTTCGACGGCCACGCAGCATTGGGGACCGGCCCGAGATCATCCGCTGCTGCTTGGCAACAATGCGGCTGGATTCCCGCATGCGCTGCTGGGTTCGAGTACCCCCATAAACGTGGGGATTGGACGCGTGCACGCGCGCATGATGTGGGGTCGGCTCGACGCGTCCGAATACACCGGGATGCGTCAGATTGAACGCTATCGCTTCGCGTCCGGCATCGTGGCGGTGCTCCAGCCAAAATTCGCTCCGGGTCTCGAAGTTGGATATAGCCGTTTCTTTCACCAGCAATGGCACGGTGGAGTGATCAACCTCGCGAACGTCCTCCGTCCTTTCATTGGCATCGTGCGGGACTCGCGCATTGATGAATCCGGCAATCCGATAGGTGATGAGCCGGACAATCAACTCGCATCGGCCTTCGCGCGGTGGGTATTTCCCCGGAGCGGCTTCGAGGTGTACGGCGAATTTGCGAAGGAAGACTACAACAAGGACGCCCGCGACCTGACGCTCGAGCCCGATCATATCAGCGGGTATATGATCGGACTTCAACGCGTGGTAAAGCGCCTGCAACCGGCTTATTTCGTCTTTCGCGCCGAGATACTGAATACTCGATTGTCGCCACTCGCGCTGAATCGGCCGCAGACGCCATTCTACATCCACTCCCCGCTGGGTCAGGGGCATACGCACGCCGGTCAGGTGCTGGGTTCGGCTGCAGCCTACGGCGGGGGAGCAAGCGTCCTGGGCGTGGATCGTTACACGTCGGCTGGCCGCACGACGCTGTCGTGGTCCCGGCTGATGAGGGCGGAATATCGCCCGAGTCCGAATGCGATGCCCGAGCCGGGGCGTGCGGACCTGTTTCATGCGATTACGATCGACGGAATTGTCTTCCGAAAGCGTCTGGCGTTGACCTACGAACTGACTTCGGTGTACGAGATCAATCGACATTTCGCCGGCGATGCTTTCAACTTGAGAATGGCTACGGGGGCACGAGTGACGTGGTGAGCACGGCGATCCCGGTGTACATCGTGCTGGTGAACACGAACGGCTGGCGCGACACGATCGAATGCCTCGAGAGCGTGCTGCGAAGCGACTATCCCGACGTTCGCGTCGTGGTCGTGGACAACGGCTCGACGGACGATTCGCTTGCGCGGATCCGGGAGTGGGCTGCAGGGACACTGGCTGCAAGCGGCGATTCGTCAGGACGCCTGTCGCACCTTGTGACGCCCGCCGTGCCGAAGCCGCTGCCGGTGGCATGCCGCACGCGCGACGAGCTCGTTGCCGCGGGGGATATCGACTGGACGCGCCACCGCATGGCGGTGGTAGCCAACGGCCGCAACCTCGGTTTCACCGGGGCGAACAACGTCGCCATGCAATACGTCATGCGCCATGGTGAACCGTCGGCTACCGTGCTGTTGCTGAACAACGACACCGTGATTGCGCCACAGGCAATCACCCGCATGGTGGGGCTGGCCTCCGCGAACGACAACGCCGCGGCGGTTGGGTGCACGCTGCTCCAGTACCAGCACCCCGACGTGGTGGAGACGCGCGCCGGCGCTCGGGTCCAGATGTGGAATGGCTTCAGTCGCCTCATCGGGTGGGGCACACCACGGGGCGCGGCGCGTCCGTCGGACCAGGCCATGGACTTCATCTCTGGATGCTGCATCCTGGTGCCGCGGGCCGTCCTCGATCGCGTTGGTCCACTGGATGAGCGTTTCTTCATCTACTGCGAGGACGCCGACTGGGGGGTGCGCATCCGGGCCGCGAGCTTTCGGCTCGCGTACTGCGCCGAAGCGGAGGTATGGCACAAGGGTGGGGCCACGGCGGTGCACCGCAGCGTCTTCCACGACTATCACAACGCGAAGAGCGTGCTGCACTTCGTGTGGAAGCACCGTCCGGCCATGTTCGGGCTGGCCGGCACGTATCTGTTCGCGCGCATGGTGGCGCCGAAGCTCGTGCGCGGACAGTGGGCACGGTCAGCTGCCGTTGTTCGCGGCATCGCGGATTTCATCCGTGAGCGATCGCGGGCGGACGTGGCGCATGCGTCCTGACCGCCGTCACCTCGTGCTTGTCGTTGTCGCGCTAAGCGCCGCG
>DASPMP010000043.1:0-16509 GCA_035626995.1 Gemmatimonadaceae bacterium | reverse complement strand
CTGCCCACCCAGCGCGATCGACTGCCGCTGCGCGTCGTCGCCGTAGCGCACGACATCCGAGATCCGCCCGCGCAGCAGCGAGAAATTCGCCAGGCCGGATGCGCCGTTGATCTTGGCGATAGGTTCGTTGCTCGTGTACAGCGCGCGGAGGTGTCGCTCGAGCGAATCCAGCTGGTTCCGCTGGTAATAGAAGCTCGACGGCGCCGTCTTCAGGAAGGTGGACGTCGGATATTTCTCGGCATACTCGGCGACGTATTTCTCGGCTTCCGCGAGCTTGCCCGAGTTGTACAGCACCGCGATGAGGTTCGTGTAGTTCTGCGATGTCGCGCGCCCTTCCTCGATCTGCGTCTTGAACAGTGATTCCGCCTTCACGAAATCGCGGCGCCCACTCAGGATGCTCGCCAGGTTGTTGCCTGCCCCGGATTCATTCGGGTCGATGGCCAGGAGCGCTTCATACGCGCGAATCGCACGTCGCCGATCGCGACCGGGGCCGAGCTGATAGTACGTCCCCTCAGCCATCAGGCGCTCGCGTTCCGTGAGCCGGTCGCGATACTGGTATGCCTTCTCCAGCGCGCTGTCGACGCGCGGTCGCGGCATTCCGCTGTTGCTCAGGGCGACGCCGAGCTTCCGCCAGGCCATTGCGAAGGTCGTGTCCAGCCGCACTGCTTCGCGCAGCCGTTCCGCTGCTTCGATCGGGTTGCCACCGCGATCCATCGAGCGCGCGGCTTCGGCGTAGATGCGCAGCGCCTCGAAAGACCCCGTGGTCACCTGCTCGAGCGGCGCACTGCCGCGGATGAATTTCAGCGACTCGCCGATCTCTCCGCGCAGCTTCCGCGTCAGCACGTCGATCGCGTCGAGAATCTCCTGCGGGCCGTTGGCGGTCTCCTGAAACGAGGCGAGGCTGCTCCCGGAATCCGCGGACACGAGTCGCATCGAGACGATAAAGCCACCCGCCACCGAGCGGATCGCACCATCGACGATGGCTTTCACCCCTTCGCGCGCGGCGATCTCGCGCGCCAGCGGCAGATCCAGCCGCGACGTGGGTGGGCGCCGCATCCGCTGCAGCGCTCCGGTGATTCCGGCCGGCGGAATGATCGACACCACGCGCGACTGACCGAGGTTCGTGCGCACTGCTTCGGTCACCAGTGTACTGAGCGACGTATCAGGAGCGCTGAATTCGGTCACGATCAATCGCTCGCGGTCCGCAATGCGACCCGACGAGAGCAGCGACGCGGCAGGACCAATCCCCATCGCGCGCATCACCACGAATGCAACGACGATCAGCGCGAAACCACCCAGCGCCCACGCGCCGCCCAGCCACGTGCGACGCCAGTTCACATGCGGACTGGCCTTGATCGCGAGCGTCGCCATTGTCCCGTGCTGCTTGGGCGTGCCACCCGGCGTCAGCGATGGCGTCATCGTAGCGACGCGCCCCGCGGTACGCGCGACATACCAGGTGAACAGCAGCACCGGCAACCCAAGCAGCATCACGATTATCGCGCCGAGGAACACCCAGTCGGGAAGGCCGAGTGCGATGACCGCCGCGCGCGACACGATCGCAACCGCAAGGAACGCGGCGCCGTACACACCCAGGCTCTTCTTCAGCATCGCGGGCCCGCCGAGCATCGCGCTCGGCATCGACGCGATCCCTCCACTCGTGATCGAGTCCAGCGCGCTGACGATCTCGCCGCCGGATTGTGGACGCTGTCCCGGTTCCTTTTCGAGACAGCGCATGATGAGCTGCTCGAGCGGCGCCGGGACTTCCGGACGCAACTCCGCGATCGGCCGGGGGGCTTCCGTCATGTGCGCCGCGAGCGTGCGCGCGGGAGTGCGCCCATCGAATGGCGCTTTCCCCGTCAACAGCTCGTACGCCATGCAGCCGAGGGAGTAGATGTCGGCGCGATGATCGACGTTCGGGTCTCCGGCTGCCTGCTCTGGAGACATGTATGCGGGCGTCCCGATGGACGTCCCCAGCATGGTGAGCGACGTCCCCTGAACATCCGTCGTACGCGCCGCGGAGATGGCCTTTGCGATTCCGAAGTCGGTGACGACTGCGGTGCCTCCCGAGAGGAGCACGTTGTCGGGCTTGATATCCCGATGCACCACCCCGCGATCATGCGCATAGCTCAGTGCTTTCGCGACGTCGCGGATGACGCTGAGAACGGCGCCGACAGCGAGCGGCCCGTCCTTGGCGAGTCGAACACGCAGTGACTCGCCTTCGACAAACGGCATCGTGTAGAACGGCAATCCATCTGTTTCCCCGGCCGCGAGGATCGGGACGATGTTTGCCTGCTGCAGCGACGCGGCGAGCTGTATCTCCCGCTCGAATCTGTCGCCGCTCACGCCGGCGGCCATCTCCGGGGAGACGACCTTGATGACGACCTTTCGGTTCAGCCGTCTTTCATTTGCCACAAAGACGCGCGACATCCCTCCACCCCCGAGCTCTCGATCGAGGGTGTACGTGTTGCCGAGGGTAGACTGCAGCTGGGCGAGGAGGTCCATGCCAGCGACGAAGGTAGGGCTTGGTAACCTGTGCAGCCAGAGCGAATTAGGCCGTTTTCAACGTGGCATGTTCGCTGCTTTGGGGTATCACACCTTACTTCCTTTGAGTCACTTATTACACGGGTTAACGCAGTGTTTCAACGACTAATTCTACCCATCAGTCTGCTCGCGGTCTCGGCCTGCTCGCGCGATCCGAACGCCATGGCAGACACGACCGGTGCAGACTCCGCAATGGCCGAGAGCAATCTCGGGCTTAGCCAGCGCGACAGTGCGGCGGGATATGTCGCTTTGTCCGATCAGGCGCCGCAACAGGGGACGCAGCCGAAGGACACCGCGAGACCTGCTGCCAGCGACACGATTCCGAAGAGCGTCGATTCGACGAAGACGGATTCGTCGAAAGCCGATTCTGCTGCACCCGCGGCGCCGGCGCTGTCCGTGACGATGGCCCCGGGCCGTCCGAAGCGTGACTCGATGGCCCTCGTGTATGCGCTGCGGAAGTTCGAGCGGACGCCCGGCTGGCCGGTCGCCGGTCCCGCGCCGAAGCCTGGCGCGATCCTGCCGAACAAGCGCGTGATCGCGTACTACGGCAATCCGCTCTCGAAGAAGATGGGTATCCTCGGCGAGATCCCGCCCGACCAGATGATCGCGAAGCTGCAAGGCGTCGTGAAGGAGTGGGAGGCAGCGGATCCGGAGACGCCGGTGCAGCCCGCGCTGCACTACATCTCCGTCGTGGCGCAGGGCGCGCCCGGGCGCGACGGCAAGTATCGGTTGCGCATGGACTCCTCGCGCATCGAGGAAGTCTATGGTTGGGCGAAGAAGGCCAACGCCATCATGTTCCTGGACATTCAGACGGGGCTGAGCACAGTCGCGGAGGAAATGCCGCGTCTGATGAAGTTCCTGGAACGTCCGGACGTGCATTTCGCGATCGATCCCGAGTTCCACATGCACTATGACAAGGAAGGCGTGCCGCCCGGGAAGAAAATCGGGACCCTGACGGCGAAGGAGATCAACTATGCCATCGACCAGCTCTCGAAGCTCGTCGAGGAGAAGAACCTTCCGCCGAAGATTCTCGTCATCCACCGCTTCACGCGTCCGATGGTGAAGGGGTACAAGGACATCAAGCTCGACCCGAACGTCCAGGTCGTGATGCACATGGACGGCTGGGGCGCACCGTGGCTGAAGTTCGACTCGTACAAGGACTACGTGATCGACGAGCCCGTGCAGTACACCGGCTTCAAGTTGTTCTACAAGAATGACACGAAAAAGGGGGACAAGCTGCTGACGGCGGGCGAGCTGGTCCAGCTCAAGCCGCGGCTGATGTACATCCAGTATCAGTAGACGCGACTGTCGCGTTTGGGGGACGGAGCGATCCGGCCCCTTTCTCGTCCCTCGCCCCTCGAGCGCCCTCAGCTGCTCCACACGCTCGCTCATCGAGCGGTCTTAGCTGGCGCCGCTGAACCCCGCAAACAGTTCGCGAACGGACACTTCGAGCGGCTGTAAGGCGCCAAGCGGGTGCCACTGGACCACCGAGTCGCATTCGACGTCCCTCGAGCCTGGTCGCGACACCGTGACAACCTGCGCCTCAGCATCCACAATCCAGTATTCCGCTACGCCAGCGTCGAGATAGAACTGGCGCTTCTGAAGCCTGTCACGACGACGCGTTGTGGGCGAGCTGATCTCGACGACGAGGATAGGCAGAGGAGCGGCTTCCCACGCGTTGCCGGCCCCGCTGTCCTCGAGGCGCACCATGATGTCGGGTTCAACTTCACCGTCACCGGTCCGAAGCACCGCTCTCGGTCGATATACCAGGCCAAGGCTGTGTTCGGCCACAAATGTGTCAAGAATCCTCGCGAGCCGCGCAGCGATCGTCTCATGCTGTCGCGCAGGAGGCGGGGTCACGAACAATTTGCCCCGTACCAGCTCGTACTTGTTCCCGTCGTCGGGGAGACGATGGAGTTCGTCGAGCGTCCAGAAACTGGATTCAGCCGCCATATACATATTAGTCCGCCCCCGGCGAATGGAAACACCGCATGCATGCAACAGCATCGCTGAGCGGAAGCCGGCAAGCATCATCGATGCGACCCGCCGAGTGACAATTGGTCGCAGTCGGTGCTCGCCGAGCGTACCCACGGCATCGGGGCCGAGTCAAGACGTGCTGATCGGGTCGCTCGGCCCCGCGATGAGTCGGTCGAGAATCTTCCCGCTCAGGTCGTGCGGCGCCACGTCTCCGATGCAAACGGGCCGAGGACGACACCCGCCAGTCCACTGCTAACCACCCGGTCGTACAATCAGCGATGAAAACGCCGAAGGGATTACGCCGGTGGGAGCTCAAGAACGAACGAGAAACGCGTCCCCTGGTCCTGCGCCGTATCCACGCGCAGCGACGAATTCATCTTCGCCAGCAGCGACCGGCAGATCGCGAGGCCGAGTCCTGCGGACGAGAATCGCATCCCCGACGCGCCGGGGCGGAACTCCGTGAACAGCATCGCCATCACGTGCTCGGGAATCCCGCGTCCCGTGTCTTCCACCCAGAACTCGACGCGATTGCTGTCGAGATCCGCGCAGCCGAGTGACACCGCGCCGCTCTGCGTGTACTTGAGCGCGTTGTTCGTCAGGTTGAGCAACACGCGGTGGATTGCCGCCGAATGTCCCAGGCGCGTGTCGACCGTCGGATAGGTCTCGCTGAGCGACAGCCCCTTCTCTTCCGCCACGGGCGCGACGATGGCCGTCACCTCGTGAATGATTTCTGAGAGCGAGAAGGGTTGCGGCTTCGCGTCGGCGATGAGGCTGCCGCGCGTCGCTTCCATGATGTCGTCTGCAAGTCCGCTCAGACCAAGGGCGGCGCCGTAGACGAGTCCCAGCTGGCGTTCCTGTACGGGCGTCACCGGTCCGCTCTGTCCTGCCCGCAGTGTCTCCACGAGGAACAGGATGGCCGATAGCGGGGAGCGCATGTCGTGCGCGATCTCCGCGACGGCGCGTCCGGCGTCCGGGCTTTCGAGTCGCTGCTTGAATTCCGTCGCGCTGTCGGCGCGCTCGGAAATGCCGGTCAGCTCCTCCATCGCGGCAAAGACGGCAAGCATCTCCTTCGACATGATGCGACGCGAGCGATCCTTGTTCAGCCGCGCGATGAACTCCGTGCGCAGCGCGTCCACCAGGGCGCGCGAGAATACCACGGTCGTGGGCTCGATGCTCGACTCGAGGGTGTCCGTGGCCATCCCGTACACCGTCTCCGCGAGGATCAGCAGTTCGTCGCCAAGCTGCTCCGCGCCCTCGACACCATCCTCCACGAGCTTCTCCGCCGCGCTCCGCGATGCCGCGCGCAACGCCCGCAACACGGGCGACGCGTGGATCTGGACCGAGAGCGGTGTATACCGCTTCGTCTGGGGGCCGGTCATGTGAGAGGAGGCGTGTCGGCTCGTCAGCTTGTCCGCGTTCCGGCTGTTATGACAAGCCGAAAAGCAGACAAGCCATCAAGCACTCGCCTTCTAGGCGATCGGGTTCTCGTTCGTCTCGCGGCGGAACCCGTGGCGCTCGAGGAGGCGATACAGCGTCGTACGGTCCACGCTCGCCAGGCGCGCAGCTCTCGACATGTTGCCGGAGGCGCGGGCGACAAGACGCGTCACGTAGTCCTTCTCGAACTTCGCGAGCACCTGTTCCTTTGCGAGATGGTACGCGTCGTTCAGCACGACGGGGCTTCCCACAGCGTCACCGCCGAAGGGGGCGTCATTATGCAGCACAATCTCGTGCGGCGCAATGAGAGAACCCGCAGACGCCAGGACGGCGCAGTGCTCGACCACGTTTTGAAGTTCTCTGACGTTCCCGCGCCAGTGGTGCCCCTGGAGCATGTCCATGGCCGAATCGCTGAACTGGGGCAGCGCGGCCCGCGCCGAATGGTGCCGCTTCCAGCTCTGCTCCAGGAAGTGCCGTGCGAGGATCGGGATGTCTTCAACCCGCTCCCGGAGGGGCGGAAGGACGATTGGGAAAACATTAAGACGGTAGAACAGGTCTTCGCGGAGGTGCTTTTGTTTGATGGCCTCACGCGGATCCCGGTTCGTCGCCGAGATGAAACGCACGTTTACCACAGCGTCCTGGGTCTCACTGCCCACGCGACGCAGCACGCCATCCTGCACCACGCGGAGCAGCTTGGCCTGCAGGGTCAGCGGCATCTCGGTGAGCTCATCCAGGAAGAAGGTGCCGTTATTGGCGACTTCCAGGAGCCCCACCTTGTCGCGATCGGCGCCGGTGAACGACCCGCGCTTGTGACCGAACATCTCGCTCTCGAGCAGGTTCTCCGGCACCGCGGCGCAGTTCAGCGGGACGAGCGGCAGCTTCGCCCGGCGGCTGTGGCGATGGACGAACTGCGCGATGAGCTCCTTGCCCGTGCCGCTCTCACCCACGAGCATCACGGACGCGTCGGTCGACGCGACCTTGCGGGCCAGCTCCACGATCTGGCGGAACGACGGCGACGCGCCCAACAGCGTCATCTTGTCGCTGTTGCCGTTGTCGGCCAGCATCGACGACCGCGCCGTGTCACGCTCGCGCGCTGCCTTCACGGCATGCGCCGCGCGGCCGATGAGCACCTGGAGGTGCGCACCCGAGAAGGGCTTCGGCAGGTAATCCCACGCGCCCACGCGCAGTGCTTCCACGCTCGAGTTCACGCTGGGATTGCCCGTCATCATCACGACGATCGATTCAGGACGCGCGGCCAGGATCGCCTTGAGGATCTCCATGCCCGGAACGGGGGTCATGTAGAGATCGACGAGCACGATGTCGTAGTTGGCGCGGCGCACCATCTCGATCGCTTCGTCGCCTCGGCCGCAGGAGGTGACGTTGTACCCCTCCACCTGCAGGACGCTGGAGCACCCTTCGCGAAGCGTGCGATCGTCGTCGATGACGAGGATCCGGATGCTGGCCCGGAGCTCCCGGGGCACCCCGCCGCCATCCTGGACGTCGTCCTGGGTGCGGGCTTCGGGCTCATCGGCGACTGCGGTTGCCGATGAAGAGTTATAAGAACGTGAAGGAGGAACGATCGTTTCGTAGCTCATGGCGGCGTCGCGCTGAGTCTGGAGGGGGAAGAAACGGTAGATCGGAATGTGTTGCCTGCAGGCCGCAGTTGCAGTGAGTCAGGACACTGCTGTGGCCGGTTACTTCTTGGACAGGTGCTTCAGGGGCCGTGCGATGAAGTGGCCAGAGGCCGTGTTGAGGAGGGCAGTGGTAGGTACAAATACTGAGGGGACGAACAACCTGTCAGTGTTCACTTGCTGCGTCAAGCACCTGCATCACATTGTTGCTCTCCTGCAATGTTGCGTCGTAGCAACGGGTGAGGCTTCCGAGAACACAGATGTTCACGAGAAAGGGCCGTCGCTGCTGTAACTCGCGACGGCCCTTGGTCTTACCGAGTCAACTGATCGGGATCTTGTCGAAGCTCATCGCCAACCGCTCAGTCGGCGACGGATTGCTGATATGATCGAGTGCTTTCGCGGCCCGACGAATGAGCTCGGAAGGCTCCAGCGGCGCCGAGGCGAAGTCATGCACTGCCCAGTACCCCGCCTTGAATTCGGTGGGCGACGGAAAGCCTGTCGCTCCCGCGCTGGCTTCCGCGATTGCCGCGCGCAAGCGTGCGAGCATCCCTTCCACGCCATCTCCATCGGTGTCGGGCGCGAGCAGCGCGAGTCGTCCATCGGCAGTGCGTCCCACGATGTCGGAGCGACGGAACGCATCCTTAGACAGCTGCAGGAATGACGACACCGCGCCAGTCACCTGGTCGGTCTCGTTTGCCCTCGGTCCCCCCTTCGCATCGCTCGGCATCAGCACGACACATGCGAGCGGCTCATGATTCCGCGACGCGCGTGCGGCAAGCTGCTCGGCCCATCGCTCGAGGCTCTGGTGCGTCAGCACACCTGTCGTCTGGTCCATCAGTGCCTGCTCGCGCGCCTCGGAGAGCGCACGCCGTGCGCGAAGAAAGGTCGACAGCTTGAGGATGAGTGTCTCGGCCTCGAGCGGATGCGTGCAGAAATCCCAGGCGCCGTTCTCGTAGGCCTCTTGTCTCACCTGACGCTGCGTCGGCGACGGCGCCGTGATGACGATCGGCGTCGATGCATCGAATCCGGGCTCCTCGCGGAGCAGCTTCATCACCTCGATGCCGCTGAGTCCCGGCAGATGTTCGTCCAGGATCATCGCGTCCGGCTGGTATCGCTTCGCCAGCGCCAGTGCGTCTTCCCCGTCACCAGACCGGAGGACCGCATATCCATGCGCGACAAGGACGCTCTCCAGGGAGCGTCCTGCCCAATCACCCTCGGTGGCGATGAGAATCACCGGGGGATGTTGATGTCCTTCGTTAGGCATATCTGCGGGTTCAGGCGTGCTGATCGCTGCGCTCATCCAATGGCGGCGGTTGCGTTCTCCTGCTGGGACAACATTGCCGCACCCTGCGCCGAGTGCTCCACGTACCATTCAAGTGCCTGCCCGAGACCCTGCGCGGTGGAATGCGTGGGCTCGTACCGCAATAGCGTCCGGATCTTCGTGATGTCCGCGGCCGAGCGACGGATGTCACCGTCGCGGAACGGGCCGTACCGCGGATGCGATGCTGCGATGGACGGCTGGAAACCCACGAGTCCCAGCCGGATCATGCGATACAACTCGTTCAATGAAGTCTCACGACCGCACGCGACATTATATACGGGTGAGTGACCGATGGCGCTGTCCGATGTCGCGGCGAGGATATTTGCCTGCGCAACGTTCGCCACGTGACAGAAGTCGCGACTCGTCTCGCCGTCGCCGAGAATCTCGCACTGCTCGCCGCTCAGCAGCTTGTCGATCCAGCGAGGGATCACGGCGGCATATGCGCCGTTCGGGTCCTGGCGTGGGCCGAAGATGTTGAAGTAGCGAAGCCCGACGATCTGGAGCCCGTACGTCCGCTGGAAGACGGCGGCGTAGATCTCGTTGGTGAGCTTCGTGGCGGCGTACGGCGACAGGAGGGCACCGGAGCCCAGGTGCTCTTCGTTCAGGGGGCATTCCGGTGAATCGCCGTACACCGCGCACGTCGACGCATACACGACGCGCTTGACGTTCGCTTCGCGCGCCGCGAGCAGGACGTTGATGAAGCCGTCGACGTTGACGCTGTTGCTGGTGGCAGGATCATCGATGGAGCGCGGCACCGAACCGAGCGCCGCCTGGTGCAGCACATAGTCCACGCCCTTCATCGCCTTTCGGCACGCCTTGATGTCGCGGATGTCGCCTTCGACGAAGCGGAAGGAACCGCCATTCTTCGCCGCGGGGGACGCCATCACGTCGTCCAGGTTGCGCTGGTAGCCGGTGGAGAAATCATCCAGCCCCACGACCTTCTGGCCGAGGGACAGCAGCTCCTGGAGGAGGTTGGACCCGATGAAGCCGGCGCAGCCCGTGACCAGCCAGGTGCGTGGATTCTCCCGGAGCTCGCGTCGGATGTTTTCGTACGGCGACGAGTCTACACCACTGATCATCTAATTCGGAGGGACGGAGGGGGCGGGGGCGTGCCGAGCGTTTGGGCGTGGGAAGGGCAGAATCCATTCCGAGCACAGCGCGGCGCGTCCCATCGCTAAGTCGTTGCGTCGTAACGGCTTGGCGTCCGCACGGTGATGTGCCGGTTACGTGGCATTGTCCGGACTGTTGCAGGCGTGCTGCAGTTGTGTCGTGTCGCTCCGTCGAGTTGATCGAGTCGGACCATGGTCATTTCCGGCGATCGCAGTGGCCCCGATCAGGAACGGACGGCTGCGACTAAGGGCGTGCTGTCATGGGATCGGCCCCGGGCCAATACGGGGCATGAAGGCGACCTGACGCGGCTACTCCAGCGGAGCGATCGCCAGCGCCTCCTGATGCAGTCGCATGCGATCCCAGTTCGCGAGCAGCTCGTCGCGGTGTGCCTCGCGCCATTCCTCCACGAGTTGCAGGGCGCGGCTCGGGAAGCGTCGGGTCGTTACCGCCCCGCTCTCGATCTCGATCGACGCGATGAACTCACCGTATTTCGCATGGAAGTGCGGCGCCTCGTGCTCGGTCCAGAACATGTGGATGACAATGCCGAAAAATCGGCTGATCTCGGGCATGGCCGCACATTCGGCGGCCTCACGCCTCATCGCGTCATCGAAGAGTTGCGCGTATGGCCGTTTCGCGACGGTGCCCGTTACCCGCAGCCGCTCGTACAGGGATTCCGGCGCGAGGTCCACGCCGTTCGGCCAGACAATCGTGTAGCCATCGGCCCGCACGCGTGAGAAAAACGTTGTCTCCTGCAACGGCTCGAACATGGGACCGCGCAGCAGGTCGGAAAGATCGACGCGTCCTTCCACACCATCGCTGAATCGGAGCCAGAGCATGTGGCCGCCCTCATACCGCACGTCAGTCACGTGCGGAAAGTCGATCGCGATGGTCCTGCTGCGGAACATGCCCTTGAGCTAATGGCTCGGCGCGGCCGAGTCCAGCCGCGTGATGGCAGCGCAACTGAAACTGCCGTCGTTGATCACGCCCGGTCAAACAGGACCGGCCGTGCGACTAAGGACGTGCTGCCCTCAGCCGCACCGTCCGTCCCCGCCAATGCCGCGATGTGATCCGATCCCTGCGATGAAGCGCCAACTCGCGGAGCAGCTCGTGCGCACAATCCACGGCTGGACGCCGGGGCAGCTCATTTACCGCATTGACATCGACCAGCCTCGCGTGTCGGACCTGCGCCGCGGGCGGCTCGAGCGCATCTCGGTGGAGCGGCTGATCCGCTGGCTGCACGGCATGGGATGCGATGTCCAGCTGCGTGTCGTCAGCAGCGCGCGTGGGCTTCGGGGCGGTGGGTGATCCGGTACACTCACGCTCGCCGCGCGTCACGTCGCGTTCACGGCGTGACGGCATGGGGTCGGCCAGACGCGAAGCCCATGGCGCGGATGGCTGACCCCATGTCCTCACGTTGTGTGGGCTCACTACGGCGCGATGGTCACCTGAAGGCCGACACTGCGCGCCTGCGGCAGCTGCCCCATTTCGAATCCACGGAACCCCGCCGACAGCGCCGACTCTGGATCCACGTTCGGCGCGCGCGCCGACGTCAGCAGGTTCCGACCGATGAGCGACAGCCGCAGCGTGTGCTCGCGGAACCCCGGTACGAAACGCGTCGGCACCGAATACGAGAGTCGCGCCTCGCGCAGCTTGATGAAACTGGCGTCGTACACCCAGGGCTCCGTGATCGCCCCAAGCGTATGGAAGTACTGCTCGGCGCTCACCTTGATCGCGTTCGTCGCACCACTCGCACTGTCCACGCCGGCAATCGTGAGGCTGTCCCCCGCCGCAGCACCGGGAGCGCGGTCGCCGATCAACGTCTGGTCCAGTGTCCCGGCGAACCCGCCCCACATGTTCGTCGCGCTGAAAACCTCACCGCCCATCCGCACCTCGACCAGGAACGCCAGCTCGGCGCCCATGAACCTCACCCGATTCTCGATTCCCGCGGACCAGTCAGGCTGCACCGAACCGAGAATGGCAAAGGGAGCATTCGCGTCGGCCACCGGAAGCCCGTTGCGAAGCAGCGGTGCTCCATTCGCGTCACGCAGCACGCGTGAGCCAACGATGACACCCGCGGGCGAGCCGATGCGCGCAGCGAGCCCGGCACCGAATGTCGTCGGCGACAGGTTCGCATTGAACACCCCGGGACGCAACGCGTCCACGGTACTCGTATTCCGCGCATAGGTCAGGGCGACGTCCCAGCCGGAGTGCTCGCCCGGAAGCAGCGTGCTGCGCAACGTTGCCTCGATGCCGCTGTTGAACACCTGGCCACTCTGCGCGATCACAGCGCTGCCGTCTCCCGCGGCAGTGGCGACGAGAAGCTCGGTCGAGCGCTCGCGATATCCCACAAAGTCGAGCGTATGACGACTCGCGGTGGCGAGACGGGTGCCGACTTCGACGCCGACCGTGCGCTCCGGGCTCACGATGTCCAGCTCCGGCGCGATCGGCTGGCCACCGAAGTAGCCGGTCGCGAGGGTGCGCTGCGTCAGCTCGTTCCCCGCCTTCCAGAAGCGCGCGAACACCGTCGCGTCGCTCAGCTGCAGCGAATTGCGCACGAGCGCACTGCGCGGCGCGAGGTTGTAGCTCGCCGTCGCCGTTGGGTAGATCACCGAGCCGAGGTTGGGGAGGGACGACGACTGCTCCATCCGCGCGCCGCCACTCAGCGACAGCGCGCCGCGCCCTGCCGTCGCCAGCGCGAAGAACGATGTGACATCGTGCTCGGCGTCGCGTGCCAGCGTCGCGATTGACGACTCGCCGTCGGTCGGCTGATCCACGATCGAGCTGGTCATGTCGAAGCGGTTGGACCGCAGCTCCGCCCCCAACGTCCCGCGCGCACTGAATCCCGCCACTCGGCTCCGCGCGCCGTTTATCGAAACGTTAATGGTCTGCTCCGACCCGCCAACGTTCTGGTCGTCTGTGCCGCCGCCGGAGAAATTGCCAAGCCCAAGGCTGCTGTTGTAGCCGCCCCGCCAGCCGCTGGCGACCCCCACCTTGCGCGTCTCGCTCCAGTCGTTGAAGCCGACGCTTACCCGCGCGTCGACATTCGGCCTGATGTCATATGCCGCCGAGACGCTCGCGATCACCTGGCCGCGCTCGTCTTCGTTGGAGTTACGCGACGTCGCGAAGAAGGGATTGTTCCGGTTGGTGTAGATCCAGTTGATCTGGTTGCCACTCGCGTCGGTGATCCGGTCGCGCAGCGCGTCGAGGTCCACCTGGCGTCCCATCCGGGTGAAGCCGGAGAATGGATTGAGCTCGTCGAAGCCCGTGCCGGCGCGCTGCTTCGCGGAGGCGCCGATCACCTGGACGTTCGCGCTGGCCACGAATTGTGCGCTCGGCCGCGCGCGTCCGCTGAGCGTGACCCCGACGCGCGTGAGCGAGGCTCCGGGCGTGGTGCCACTGAGGGTGCGCGCGTTGAGCGCGGCGCGCATGCTGGACGTGCCGCGCGAGCCGAGCAGGGCGACGTTTGCATCCCAGGTGCTGCCCCCCGCGAAGTAGTTCTCGACGTCCTCCGGCTGCGGGAGGAAGAAGCGAACGTCCGGTCGGCGGGGCTCCGTGAGGCTGTGCTGAGAAACCGCGCGCGCGTCGAGCCGTGGCCCCCAGCTCTGTGCGACGTCGTCGTTGACGCCGCCTCCCTGTCCGTCAAAGAACTCGAATTGCCCGCCAAGTCCCTGGCCGAAGGAATTCTGGTAGCCGGGGAGACGCGTGATGCCCTGCCCCGTGAAGCGCTGGCTGATGGAAAGCGCGAAGCCGGTGATGTCGCCGCGTTTCGTGTGGATCTCGATCACTCCATTGGCTGCGCGCGAGCCGTAGCGGGCCGCCGCCGTGGCCTGGTCCAGCAGCTCGGCGGACGCGATGTCGTCCAGTGCGATGTCCTGGAGTGGCGTCCCGTAATCGAATCCTCCGAGCCCGAAGCGCTGGGCGAGGGTCGCGAAGCCCTGGTTATCGATGACGACGCCGTCGACGACGACCAGCGGTTGGGTGTTGCCGTAGAGCGATCGCGCGCCCCGATACAGCATCGGCGACGTGCCCCCCTGCGGTGCCGAGTTGGTGATCAGCCCTGCAATCCGCCCTGCGAGTGCAGTGGGAAGGTCCGGCGCCGAAGCATCGAGCGCAACATGACAATCCGACAAGCCGACAAGCGGACAAGCCGACAAGCCGCTTGCTGGCGCGCCACCGCTTGGCCGACGAGTGCTATCTGCCGGCGCGACGCGATCGGCTCCGAGCACGAAGTCCTGCGTCACCGACCCGCCGACGACGCGGAACTGCACGGTTTGCGAACCGAAGCGACCATGCCGCGCGGTCATCGGGACTGTCTGTCCCATCACCTGCGCGCTGCGGATGATGAAGTTGTAGGAGCCGTCGGCGCTCGTGCGCGCGTTGATGTTCAGTGCGGAGATCGTGACCGACGCGCCCTGGACCGGAGCGCCGCTCGCGGCCGTCACTCTACCGGAAACGGTCATCTGTGCTGCGGCGACCGCCGGCAGTGCGCACAGAAGAAGGCTTGTCAGCTTCAACGCTTGTCGGCTTCTCAGCTTGTCAGCTTGTCGAAAAAGCGCGGTTGACAAGCGGACAAGCAGATAAGCCGACAAGCGGATCATGGTGTCACCCCAAGTACGATGTAGCGCGGGGTAAGCCTCGGCTCCGCCGCATCATTGCCGAGCTCCCGACTGTCATTCTGCCCCCAGCATGCCACCGCATTCTCCGTCATCGTGATCCCGCAGCTGTGCCGATGGCCGGCGCTGATCTGCGCGAACTTCAGGTCCGTCGCCACCAGCGTTGGCGTTGCGCGGTTGGTGGTGCTGTTGTCGCCAAGACGTCCGTTGCCGGGAGCACCAGACGCCTGCGCATTCGCGCCCCAGCAGTACGCGGTGCCGTCCGCGGTCAGGGCGCAGGCGTGCTGCGAGCCCACGCTCAGGGAGACAAAATCCGGAGCGCTGGCATACGTGAAGGGATTCACGTTGGGTGCCGCACCGCCCGGACCATCCACGTCGCCCCAGCAGTAGACGCGACCAGCCGTCGTGAGTCCGCAGGAGAAAGCCTCGCCGGCGCCGATCTGCGAGAACGTATGACCGCCACTGATCGCGGTCGGCGTGTTGCGCTGTACGACAGTGCCGTCGCCGATCTGCCCGGAGGTGTTGTTCCCCCAGCAGAAGGCGAACCCGCCCAGGGTGAGCGCGCAGGAGTGACCGGTGCCGCTCGCGATCTTCGAGAATGTGAATCCGCCGGAGACGGCCGCGGGAACGAATCGCGTGGTCGTGTTGCCACTTCCCAGCTGACCGGTGGTGTTCTGCCCCCAGCAGTAGGCGATGTCATCCACGCCGATGGCGCAGTTGTGCGCGAAGCCCGGGGCGATGTCCTTGAAGGTCAGGTCGGTGGGCATCTCCGTCGGGACGTTCGCCGCGGTCACGGCTCCCGACGTGTCTACCATCGAGTTGAATCCCCAGCACCAGGCGTCGCCCGCCGACGTAAGGCCGCAGAAGTGCGTGCTCCCGCCGCGCAGGATGTCGAAGGTCGTGGAGCCGGCCACCGGCGCCGGAGCATGGAAGTCGTTCGTGCTGTCCGCGCCCGTCTGTGGCCCGTCTCCCCAGCACTTCACGGCGCCGTCGCTCTCGCGCGCACAGCTGGCGAAGCCGCCAGCGACCACCTGCGTGGCCATGTAGCGATTTGGTGTTCCCGTCGCGGTCGCGAAGATCCGCAGCGTCGCGTCAGACACGCGCGCCTCGAGCACCTGCTCGCCAGGGATGTCACCGAGCGTCCACGTCCCCGCGCTGGCGATCCCGTTCGCGTTGGTCGACGCCGACGTATTCTGCACTCGGCCGCCCTGCATCGCCGTGAATGACACCGGTACGCCGATGCGCGGATTGCCGAGTGAGTCGACGAGCTTCACGGACGGCTGCACGGGGAGGTCGCTGAGGATCTGCCCCGTCTGGCCGTCGCCGCTTTCGACGGCGAGCGCGTTGTACGCCGTGATCGAGAAGTCGGCTTCGTTGTCGGCGACGAGTGGATCGGGGGTGCTGTCCGCGCGGACCACGGAAGCCGTGAGCACCTGCAATCCTGTCGACGTCCCCAGCGTCCACTGCGCGGACGCGATGCCGTTGGCGTCGGTGGTGTCGATGAGTGGCGATGCCGACCCGTCGCCGGTGGTTGCGACGAAGCGCACCAGCGCGTTCGGCACCGGGATGCTGTCCACGTTCAGGACGCGCACGCGCACGCTGTCGCTCAGCGTGCTCCCCGGCATCAGCGCGTGCGGCCGAATCCAGGCGAGCGTATCGATGTATGCCGGTCCCACCCAGATGACGTTGTACTGCAGTCCCTGCGAGGTGACGCCAAGCGATGACGCGGTGATGATCGTGCGTCCCGTATCGAGGGCGACGAGGACACCGCCGCGCTCGAAGATGGCGACCCGCTCGTTGGATGAGCGCCATACCACCGGGACGTCGACCGTGTCCCCCTCCGCGTCGACGGCTGTCGCGGTGAGGGTGTCGCGCGTGCCCA
>DASPMP010000042.1:0-13700 GCA_035626995.1 Gemmatimonadaceae bacterium | reverse complement strand
ATGGGTGCTCGTGTGGGCCGCGGAGGCCGGGCTGGCCCTGTGTATCGCCGTGTGGTTCATGTACGCCAAGGCGCGATCGGCAAGCCTCCCGCTGCTCACCGGTTCCGCACGGAAATTGTTGTTCAGCTTCACCCCGGTCTTCGCCGTGGGTGCGGTGGTCACGGTGGCGTTGATGACGCAGGGGCTGTACGCACTGCTCCCCGGTATTTGGATGTTGCTCTACGGCACGGCGGTAGTCGCAGCCGGCGCTTTTTCAGTTCGCATCGTTCCTGTGATGGGAGCGGCGTTTATCGCAGTTGGCGCAGTGACACTCTTTGCGCCGCCCGCATGGAGCACGGCATTGATGATCCTGGGTTTTGGCGTCCTGCACGTGGTGTTCGGGTTTGTGATTGCACGGAGGCATGGTGGCTAAGCACGGCGCAGTACCCAGGGATGGCCAGCGTGGCGACGTCAAGCCGCAACGCGCGTTGCGCACGGTGCGTGGCAAAGCGCCGGACGACGGCCCGCTGGGGCTGGACCGTCTCATTCACGAACGCCTGCGGCTCGGTATTGTCAGCGCGCTCGCCGTGAATGAATCGCTGAGCTTCAACGACCTGAAGCAGCTCATGAACACGACCGACGGCAACCTCAGTGTCCACGCCCGGAAGCTGGAGGAGGCGAACTACGTCACGTGCAACAAGAGCTTCGAGGGGCGCATGCCGCGCACGAGCTACGCGCTGACGGCATCCGGTCGCCGCGCGCTCGAGAAATATCTCGATCACATGGAAGCGCTCATCCGCGCCACGCGAGACCGCTAACGCCTGCACGCCATGACACCGACAACACCGCGGCATCCTTCGCCGCATCCGGAGCGTGCGCAGATGCACGTCGCAATCATCATGGACGGGAACGGGCGCTGGGCCACCGCGCGATCACTGCCACGATCCGCCGGCCATACCGCGGGGGTCCGCACCGCCCGAAACGTCGTCGAATCAGCAGTTCGCGCCGGGATTGGTACGCTGACACTGTACGCCTTCTCCAGCGACAACTGGAGTCGTCCACGCCCGGAAGTCATCGCGCTGATGCGGCTGTTCCGTCGCTCGCTGCTCGTGGAATCGAAGCGGTGTCTCGAGAACGGTGTGCGGCTGTCGATCGTGGGACGGCGCGACCGCCTGCCGGCGTCCCTGCGACAGACGATCGTGCAGGCGGAGGCCATGACGGCCGGAGGACGCAACCTGCATCTTCGCGTCGCCGTGGATTATTCGTCGCGGGACGCCATTCTTCGCGCAGCGTCCAAGGCCCGTGAGGTCACGACCACGCTGACGCGCGAGCGTTTCGCGCAGCTGCTCGCGGACGTTGACCACGATCCGGCGCCGGTCCGGGATGTCGATCTCCTGATCCGGACCGGCGGTGAGCAGCGATTGAGCGACTTCCTCCTGTGGGAATGCGCGTACGCCGAGCTGGTGTTCTCGCAAACGATGTGGCCTGACTTCCAGGAATCCGATCTGCAGAACGCCATTCGGGACTTCGAATCCCGCGAGCGTCGCTTCGGTCGGGTCCCTGCGCAGGCGGCCAGCTAACGGCGCTGACGTCGCTCGCGAGCGTCGTTCGCGAGCGGCGTTAGTTCTTGAGCAAGCGGATCGATCCCGATCCAGCCTCGAGTCGCACCCGGCCCTTGCCGTCGCCAATCCGTCCGACAACGTGATTCCGGCTGAATCGCCGGGTCACGATTTCGAAATCCGTTGAGAACCCGCCGCTACCCGTCTCCGCTTCGATCTCGGCGCTGAGGCTAGCCGGCGCGCGGATGGTCGCACCCCCGGATCCCGTTTCCACGTCCAGCAGTTCGACGTTCGTCAGCAGCCCCAGGTCCACCCCGCCGCTTCCGGTTTCCGCCACGATTCGGGCGGCTTTGACGGCGCTGAGTCGCAGCCCGCCGGAACCGACGTCGGCTCGCAGCTCGCGCACCTCGATGTCGGCGCCGCGGATGCCCCCCGAACCGGAATCGATGTTGAGCACATCGCCCTTCAGTCGATCCACGGTGAGTCCACCGGACCCGGTATCCAGGTCGACGTTGCCAATCACGTCACGCAACGAGACATGCCCGGATCCTGTATCGAACACGAGATTCCCTTTCGCACCGGCGACGTCCACTTCCGCGGCACCCACATCAACGAGAATGTCCCCCTCGACGTTCGCCATCTCGACTCGTCCGACAGCGAGGAAGAGCTCGATGCGCTGGCCGCGTGGAATACCGACGACGAGGTCAGCATGGGCATCCAGTCCGGATCCGGAGCCCCGAATCTCGACGCGATCACGACCGCGCTCGTTCGAGTCCCCGTCACTGAAGGTCCCATCCTCCCGCACGTTCAGCGTGGTGCGCTGGCCGCGATGACGTGCCGCTGAATAGACGATGCGGTCGCTGGGATACACCATGCGAAGCGTTTCGCGTCCCCGGACGGGACCTGTCTCGATCTTCAGCTGGTTGCCGTCCGCGCCCCGCCGCGTGATCTCGACCGTGACGGCATCGCCGGTTGCCGGCACCGCGCGCAAAAGGCCCACAAGATTGTATACCGCCACGGTGGTACCGCGGAGGGTGCGTTGCTCCACCTGGCCCTGTAACGGCGACGCAAGGAGAATCGCGACCGACAGGACTCTGGCGAGATGGGAATGCATGCGGACCGGGCTCCGTAGAGGACTGGGAATAGACAGTTCTACGATACCCGATGGTTTGAAGTGTCAGCCGCCAGGGCCGCGGAGCCTCAATCCACGTTCTCGATGGCCCAGGTCCAGTAGATGGCATCTTCAGCGCTCATGTTGCCGCGCGGAAGCAGCCGGGCGTCCGCGAACCCGTACTGACCGATGTCGATCATGTACTGCCCCCGGGAGACCAACGTTCCCTGGCACACTCGATCCGTGCTGTCTCCGCCCTGCTCGATCTCCTTCTGCATCCGCGCCATGAGGTCCGTGAAGATCGCCATCGGCAGCCGCTGCTTTTCGGACGGGTAGATGAACGTGAACATCGTGAGGTACGTCAGCAGGAGCGGCCAGTAGCGGTCGAATCGTTCAACGAGTCTCTCCCAGTCGATTTGCTCCGCGCAATGCCTGAGGAGGTGCATGATGTCAGCACCGTCGAAGCGTTCCCGCTCCATCACGAAGGCTTTCTGCCAGAGAAATTCCTCGATGGGCGCGATCTTCACCGGCATGCCCAGCACCTCGGCTTCGAGGGCGTTGTCAAACCAGCCCTCATCCACCCGGCAGATTCCGTTACCCGAACTGAAGACAAGGTCGACGTGGTCCCCGGCCTGATGCGCCTTGGCCAGCCAATGAGGAAAGGTGATCTCGGTGCGGTAGCCGGAGTCGCGCAGCGCGTCGAGGGCGCGATCGAGGTGATTCCGCTGAATGAAGAGATCGAAATCCTTGGTGTTGCGGACGATTCCGGTGTATTGGAGGTAGGCGTGCGAACCGCCGACGAGAAA
The DNA here is from genome assembly GCA_035626995.1 of Gemmatimonadaceae bacterium. GTDB lineage: Bacteria > Gemmatimonadota > Gemmatimonadetes > Gemmatimonadales > Gemmatimonadaceae > DASPMP01. The sequence continues at coordinate 10,245 of DASPMP010000042.1, read as the reverse complement.
GGGAACGTGTGCGTCGCTCAGCACGTGCAGCGTGCGGCGATAGAACGCGTTGGTATCCCGGACCGGATCGTCGAGTGTGGATTGGTAAGCCATGTGCCCGCCTCCAAATGCAAGAAGCAGTGCCTTTCCACGGATCAGTCCGGTCTGGTGGCCCGGAAAGTTCTGTGATCCCCGGCATGATGAAAAACCACGTGGTACGCGTCGCCGCGGTCAGCGACATTCACTACAGCAAGGCGTCACAGGGCTCGCTGCAGTCCTTATTCGCCGAGATCACGGAAAAGGCTGACGTGCTGGTCATCGCCGGCGACCTGACGGATTTCGGGCTGGCGGAAGAGGCAAGGATTCTCGCGAAGGACGTCACCTCCAGCCTCCGCATACCGGCAGTCGGGGTCTTGGGAAACCACGACCTCGAAGCGGGTGAGGAGAAAGAGATCATGGCGATTCTCGCGGACGCGGGCGTTCGCATGCTCGACGGTGACATTTACGAGGTCCACGGGGTCGGATTTGCGGGGATTCGCGGCTTCTGCGGCGGCTTTGGTCGCGGCGCCCTCGGCGCGTGGGGTGAGGCTGTCATCAAGGCATTCGTCCACGAGACGATCAACGAAGCGCTGAAGCTTGAATCCGCGCTTGCACGCCTGAAGAGCGAGCGTCGCATCGCCATCACGCACTATGCGCCAATTCGCGAAACCGTCGTCGGTGAGCCGTTGGAGATCTATCCATTCCTGGGGTCCAGTCGCCTGGAAGAACCCCTGACGCGATTCAACGTGAGCGCGGTGTTCCATGGCCACGCGCATAAGGGTTCGCTGGAAGGGCAGACCTCCAAAGGAATCCCCGTCTACAACGTGTCGCTTCCGCTTCTGCAGGAGCAGCTGCCTGACCGGTCTCCATTCCGGCTCATCGAGGTCGATACCACGCCGGTGGTCGGCGAGAATGCAGATATTGTCGAGCGACGCCGTACGGACCGGCGGAGCGGGGTTCCGGTATCGCCGAACGGTTCCTAGAGGGTCGCTTCCGCCGGGAGGTCTGCCGGGGACAGGTCCGGCCGATTCGGGATTCGCAGCCGAGCCTCCTCCTCGTCCGAGGAGTCCGCGGTGCGCGTGCCGAGCGCGCGAGTGGCAGAGACCAACTCGCTGCGGATACGATCTCTGTTGCGTCCGGAAAGCAGCGCCGCGAACGCTTCGCTCAGGTTGGTACTGCGCGGCAGGTACGTCAGCGAGAGGTCCAGCCGGGTTTCACTGACGGACAGGGGCGAAAACCGCATGAGTCCTGTGGACTGGACGGTCGAGTTGCGGACGCTCTCCCACGCGATCACGGAATTCGGCACATACTTGGTCACCACGGCATCCCATTCGATGGCCTGACCCGTCGGCGAGCGAACGGCCCAGTGTGATCGGCCATCCTGATAGTCCTCGACGCTCAGCAGGACATCGACGATCTCCGGAAAGTTGGCGAAGTCGCGGCAGAACTCGAACACCTCGGCGACCGGACGCTCCACGACCAGGGTCATGCGCATGTCGACCGCCCGATTCGCCGCACCAGCACGGCGCACCCAGCGCAGGACGGCCGGAGTCATTGCGCCCGCCACCATCGCGCCAATCGCCAACCGAAGCCAGCGTTTCCCTTTGTTCCTCATGTGGAGACAGGCAGCAAGTGCGATGCCTGTTGTGGCCGCCGTACGTCACGCACCCGGAGTGCTTCGAAGCACACGCGCCAGTCGCTCGAGGGCGAGCGGCAGATCCCGGCGCCCCAATCCGAGGCGGAACTGGTCGGGATCTGCACCGAAAACAGCTCCTGGCATCAACAGCGTCCGTTCATGCTCAGCCAGCTGCGTGGACACGCTCGCCGCGTCGCGATCGAGGAATCGGGGAAGTGCCACGGTTCCGGCGCGCGGCGGAATCCAGTCGATCTGCGACGGCCGTTCTGCGATGAATGCCGTCACACGCTGCAGGTTCATCGACACGATATCGCGTGAGCGCTTCCAGAGCTGTTCGCGCGCGCGCAGCGCAATGAGTGCCAGCACCTCAGACGGGGCGCTATTGCAGATCGTCGAATAGTCCTTCAGCCGGGCAACTCGCTCGAGCAGCGGGGCGTTGCGGGACGCCAACCATCCGATGCGAAGTCCGGCGAGTGCCAGCGACTTCGACATCACGCCAAGGCTTACTGCCGTTGCTGACAGATCTGCGGCAGCGGGTAGGCGTTCGTGTGCCTCGTACTCCAGCCCGCGGTAGACCTCGTCCGAGAAGAACACCGCTCCCGCGTTGTCGGCGATTTCCACAAGCCGGCGCTGCGTATCGCGACCGATATGTGCGCCCGTGGGGTTGTGCGGGAAATTCACCGCGATCACGCGCGTGTGCCGAGTCACCGCGCGCTCCACGTCATCTGCATTGAGCACGAAATGCCGCTCGGCGAGCAGCGGGACGCGCGTGACCGACGCGCCCGCCGCTCGAGGAACGGAATGAAGCGACTGATAGGCGGGAGTGACCACCACGGCGTGTTGCCCGGGGGACAGCAAGGCCAGCATCGTCAGCAGAATGCCCTCTTCGGCTCCACTGAGCACCACCACCTGCTCCGCTGAAATGCCCTCATACAGCGCTGCGATTTCCTGTCGCAGTGCCGGCAATCCCCGCGACTCCGTGTATCCCAGGGTGAGTGCGTCCCACCGGCCGCGCGCATCGGCGTCGGCGAGCGCAAGCACTTCCGCCAGCGTCAATGGTTCGACGTCGGACGCACTGAGCTGATGCTCGACCGCAAACTCCCAGCGAGCGAAATACCGTTCGAGCGCAAAGTCCTCGATGCGGCCGAGGCTCATGCGCGCACGCCGATGTCGTGAAGGCCGGATGGCATGTCCGCTGTCACGAGCCCCAGTTTCGACGCTGCGTCACGCACCGCCCGCAGGGCATCGGCAGACGATCCTCCTATCGCCGATAGATGACCCATCTTGCGACCGGGTCGGGGGCCGCGCTTGCCATACAGGTGCAGCCGGACGCGGGGATCGCCAAGCGCCGCGGAAAAATCCGGCTGCGACCCGTCCGCCCAGAGATCACCAAACAGGTTGACGATGGCGCCGGGTCGGACGATCGAGACGTCACCCAGCGGCAGGTCGCACACGGCCCGAGTAATCTGCTCAAACTGACCGGTGACACAGGCACGTTCACTCGCGTGATACGAGTTGTGAGGACGAGGGGCCAGCTCATTCACGAGCAGTGCACCGTCGCTCGTAAGAAACAGCTCGATGCCAAGAATACCTTCCAGCTGCAGCTGTGCAGCAATGCCGAGCGCGAGCTCGGTCGCCCGTGCTGCAAGGGCGGGAGCAATCGGAGCCGGTATCAGCGACCATGACAGGATCTGTCGTTCGTGGTGATTGAGCGCGGGCTGATACGCCACCGACTCACCGCCCGGGCGCCGCGCGACCATCACGGATAATTCCGCGGCGAGGCTCAACGCCCGCTCGACAACGACGGGCATTTCGCCCAGCGCACGCCAGGCCGGTGCAGAGGCGTCGCCGGCGCCGACACGCAGCTGGCTTCGTCCGTCATAACCGCCACGACATGATTTCACGTATGCGTCGCCCATCTCTTCCATGGCCCCGTGCAGTTCGGTCGCGGAAGTGGCGACCCGGAACGCACCGAGCGGAAATCCGTTGGTGGCGAGCCATTCCTTCTGTTTCGCCCGATCCTGGATGATTCCAATCACACCGGATGCGGGGCGCGTGGGCGCGAATTGCGCTGCCGCGTCGAGCACGCTGGTGGCAATCTGCTCGATCTCCAGCGTGATCACGTCGCAGTGGCGCGCAAAGTCGCGCGCAGCATCCACGTCATCGAATGGAGCGGCCACGACGCGATCGGCGACGGGAGACGCCGAACAGAGTGCGTCGGGATCGAGCACATGGAGGCGGTAGCCCATGGATCGCGCCGCCAGTGCCGTCATCCTCCCGAGCTGGCCGCCGCCGAGAATGCCAATGGTAGAACCGGGCGGGATGGACGCCACGGTTACCCCGCCGAGTGGTCGACGTCCCGCTCGCGAAGCACCTCCGCGGTGCGCTTCGCTCGCCACGCGCGCAATCGCTCGCGCAGCTCCGGCCGTGTCTGCGACACGATCGCGGTGGCGAGGAGTGCAGCGTTCGCTGCTCCTGGCTCGCCGATGGCGAGGGTGCCCACCGGAACGCCGCGCGGCATCTGTACGATCGAGAGGAGCGCGTCGACGCCATTGAGCGCCGTGGCAGGCATTGGAACGCCCAGGACAGGAAGGACCGTTTTCGACGCGATCATCCCGGGGAGGTGCGCGGCGCCTCCCGCCGCGGCGATAATCACTTCCAGCCCGCGCGATTCGGCGGTGCTGGCATACTCGAACATCCAGTCCGGTGTGCGATGCGCGGACACGATGCGAACCTCGCACGGGACGTCAAGCTCCCGAAGCATCGTCACCGCGGCCTCCATGTGCTTCAAGTCCGACTTGCTGCCCATCACGACGCCGACAACCGGAGCAGCGGAGCGGGAGCGCGAACGAGTCGACGTGGAACGCTGTGTCATGGCGGAGGTGTGTGCGCGGACGCAGGTCACAATATAGAAGCGCCGGCCGCAGTTGGGCCGGACTTTTTTGCTTGCCGCACCGCGCGCATACCGTAACATTGATTCGTCGTGAAACCCCAGCCCACCCCGCCGACGTCACGAGCCGGTCACCAGTGACGAAGCCGCCTCCGCGAAGCCCTGCGCGCAAGACGCCGGCATTGCCGGGTGCGCCCGCCGGAAAGAACGCCGAGGTCGAGCGCGCACTCGCGTTACGCGACGTCATGGATCACGCGGTTCGGGTCCACCAGGAGATTTCCGAGGCGAAACCGATTCGGCGCCGCGGGCGGATCATCGCTGCGACCGCAGTCTGCGCTCCGCTGCTCGCGTTCTCCGTCTACTCGATGGTGGCGCGTCCGGAGTTCATCTGGGGAAGTCGCAGCGTGCTCCCACCGGACCAGGCGGATGCCAACGCGCGAGTCGCGCTGTTCATGCTCGCCCAGCGCATCGAAGGGGTGCGCGCGCAACGCGGTGCGTATCCCGCGTCGCTCGCGGAGATCGGCGAAGGGACTTCAACGGTGCAGTACAGGCTCCTCGCGGACTCGCTGTTCGAGCTGCGCCTCAGGATGGACGCTGCGCAGGAGGTCGTGCTCCTCTCGAACCAGGACCTTCGCGTGTTCCTCGGAGACAGTCCGCAGCGGATTCAGGGCCGGGAACCGTGAAGACTCGCGGCGGGTTTACCTTCGTCGAGATGCTGATGGCCATGACGATTGTCGGCATCCTCTCGGCGGTGGTGGTTCCAAAATTCACGGAGATGAAGCGGCGGGCCACTGCGACCCAGATCCTGGGCGATTTCGGAGTGATGCGTCACGCGGCGATGACGTTCTATGTCGACAGTGGGTACTTCCCCCGCGAAGCGCCGGGCGGTCAGTTGCCGAGCAACCTGTCGATTTACCTGCCCACGGGCTTCGAAATGCAGAAGGAGCGGTGGACGATGGATTACGAGAACTGGACGTTGGTGAGTGGCACCCAGTTCACGAACACCGGCGTCGCCATCGGCGTGTCGTTCGTCATTCCGGATGAGAAGCTGGGGCACACCGCCATGCGACTCGTCGGAAATGCCCCCGCCTTCACGGTCGGCTCGAAGTACACGTTTCTCATCTCGGGGTACTAGGCGCGCCATCCGGCAGTCGCTGGGACGCTCACCTCAAAAAAAACGACCCGCCGACGTACAAAGCATCAGGCGGGACGCAGAGTTGGACGAAGCTCCCCAGGTAGGATTTGAACCTACGACCCTCCGATTAACAGTCGGATGCTCTGACCAGCTGAGCTACTGGGGATCGGTGTCGCTGAGCCATGAAAATTAGCGGGAAGCACGGTGCGAAGCCAGCGCCCGGTGTGTGAATTTGCCACGGAAATGATGTCCTCAGGACGCCCTTCCGCCACAATCTGCCCGCCGCCAGCACCCGCCTCCGGCCCCAGATCAACAACCCAGTCAGCCAGCTTGATCACGTCGAGGTTGTGCTCGATGAGGAGCAAGGTATGTCCGGCATCCACGAGACGGTCGAATACCTGTGCGAGCTTGCGAATGTCCTCCAGGTGCAGGCCGGTCGTGGGTTCGTCCATGAGATAGAGCTTCTTGCCGCTCTTTCGGCTTGCGGTCGCCAGCTCGCGAGCGATCTTGAGTCGTTGCGCCTCACCGCCAGACAGCGTTGTCGCGGGTTGGCCGAGCCGGAGGTATCCCAGCCCGACCTGCTGGAGCTGCCAGAGTGCCTGACCGAGTTTTTCTTCGCGCGGGAATGCGCGAATCGCTTCGTCCACCGTGAGCTCGAGCACCTGGTGGATATTCCGGCCGGCAACAGTGACATCGAGGACGTCGGTGCGGAATCGCTTGCCGCCGCATTCGTCGCATGGCACGAAGACGTCGGCCATGAAGACCATCTCGACTTCCAGGTAGCCCGCGCCCTCGCATTTCTCGCAGCGCCCCCCGGCGACGTTGAAACTGAACGTGCCCGGCGTATAGCGTCGCTGGCGCGAGAGCGGGGCATCGGCAAACAGCCGCCGCACCTCGTCGAACGCCTTCACGTACGTCACCGGATTCGATCGCGGCGATTTTCCAATGGGGCTCTGGTCGATGCACACTACCTCGTCCAGGGCATCGTATCCGCTGATCTCCTCGTACGCACCCACGCGCTCACCGAGGTGTTGTTTGGCGGAATGTTCGCCATGCAGGCGCGTCTCGAGCGCGCGCAGCAGGACGTCGTATACGAGGGTGCTCTTGCCGGACCCCGACACACCGGTGATGGCCGTGACAGCGCCAAGGGGAATTTTGAGATCGACACCTTTGAGGTTGTGCTCGCGCGCGCCAGTGAGTGTCAGCCAGCGGGGCCCGAGCTTGCGACGACTTTTTGGAAGCGGAATGGTTCTCGCGCCCGTGAGGTACTGGCCTGTGAGGGGGCTCTCGTGCGCGCGATTCATTGGTCCGGCGAAGACGACTGCGCCGCCTCGCTCACCGCTTCCGGGGCCGAGCTCCACCATGTAGTCGGCGGCCCGGATGGCTTCGGGATCGTGTTCCACGATGAGTACCGTGTTCCCGGTATCCCGCAGTCGCGTCAGCAGCCGAAGCAGTCGCGCCATGTCGCGGGGGTGGAGCCCAATGGACGGCTCGTCGAGCACATAGAGCGTGTCAACCAGCCGCGCCCCCAGCGAGTTCGCGAGGCCGATACGTTGCGCTTCGCCGCCGGAGAGCGTGCGTGTGCCACGATGCAGCGTCAGGTAATTGAGTCCCACATCGCAGAGAAATTGCACGCGGTCACGCGCTTCCTTCAGCAAGTGATCCGCGACGCCATGCTCGAACGGCGTCAGCTGCACATGCTGCAACCATTCGGTGAGGGCATCGATGGGCAGCTCGGCGATCTGCGCGATGGTCGTTCCGGCGATTCGCACCTGCAAGGCGTCGGGTTGCAGCTTGGCACCGCCGCACGTGGGGCACACCTTCGCGGATTGGTATCGGCGCAGGAACACCCGGATGTACTGCTTGTATCGCTTCTCTTCGAGATCCTTCAGAAACGGGAAGATGCCCTTGTAGCCGCGCACCTTGGCGTGCAGGAGCTTCTCGCGAGCCGTTGCGGAAATACGTGCCCAGGGGACATCCATGGGAATACGCTCGCGTTTGGCGAATTCGGCGAGCGCGCGCCGCTTGTTGTCGTACCGCGGCATTGTCCACGGATCGATCGCGCCATCGCGCAGCGTTCGCTCCGCATGGGGAACGATCAGCGCTTCGTCGTATTCGAGAATGGCGCCAAATCCATTGCACTCGCCGCACGCCCCCCTCGGACTGTTGAAGGAGAAGAGCTGCGGGGTTGGCGTGGGCGCTCGCGTGCCGTCATTGGGGCACTCGAACCGTTCGGTGAATCGCCAGGTACGCACCGGCAGCGGCGAATGCGGCGTGGCCACCGGCGTTTCGAACAGGATGGCACAATCGCCGTCCCCTTCCCGAAAGGCCGCACTGACGGCGTCGATCAGCCGACCACGAGCGCTGTCTGAATTCGCAAGTCGGTCGACGACGACGAACAATTCCTTGGACCGCGTGAGATCGATGGCGGTCGGCAGATCCTCGAGACGATGGACCTGTGCGTCCGCCTGGACGCGAACGAAGCCCTGCGCACGGAGGTTCTCGACGACGACCTCGTGCGTGACCGCGTCGGAAAGACGCAGGGGGAAGGCAACGGAAAAGCGGGTGCCTTCCGGCAGCAAGAGTACAGCGTCAGTTACGGACTGTACCGTGTCCGGCTTCAGCTCGCGATCGCAGACCCTGCAGTAGGTTCGACCGATGCGCGCCCAGAGGAGTCGGAGATAATCGTAGATCTCCGTGGCGGTCCCGACCGTGGAGCGCGACGTCCGCGTAGGATTTTTCTGCTCGATCGCGACCGCGGGTGAGAGACCCTCGATAACATCCACATCGGGCTTCTCCATCCGTTCCAGGAATTGACGGGCATACGCCGACAGCGACTCCACATACCGGCGCTGTCCCTCAGCGTAAATCGTATCGAACGCGAGGGAGGACTTCCCGGAGCCTGACGGGCCGGTAATCACCGTCACGGCGCGCCGCGGAATCTCGAGATCGATCCCTTTCAGGTTATGCTGCCGTGCGCCTTTGACGACGATAAAGTCCTTCACAGTCGCAAATTAACGCGATGCGGAGACCTGATGTACGATCGGCCGTGCCCTCGTTGAAAGGCACGGCCGACCGCGCATCTACGGACTGGTCAGACTGTATTTCGGGCCCGTCCGCGTGTGGCGACGCGATAGATCCAAAGCAGCAGGACCGCACCAACGACGGCGAGCAGGATGCTCCAGAGGGAGAACCCGTTCAGGCCGGATCCGGCAATCATGTTGCCGAGGAAGCCGCCGAGGAACGCGCCAACGATTCCGATGAGAATCGTGACGATGATACCGCCCGGGTCGTTGCCGGGCATTACCGCTTTCGCGATGGCGCCGGCGATCAGCCCGAGGACAATCCAAGCAAGAATTGACATATGAAAACCTCCAAGTGGGGTCACAGAATCCGGACGCCTGCAATCGCAACGGCCATACCAGTTGTGTTCGCAACGTGCGTGTTTCGCGCAATCGCCGACGACCGCTAGCATTCCCGGATGACGGCTGGAAGCACAGCAGAGCACGACGAGGATGTCATCGGCCGTGCGTACGACAGCAGGCTCATGCGCCGGCTCATGGCGTACGCGCGTCCGCAGTCACGCCTCGTTGCTGGCGCGCTCGGACTGCTCATGCTGGAGGGGCTGCTGCAGCTCGCAGGACCCTTGCTGACGCAGTACGTGATCGACGTTGCGATTCCCGCGGGGAATGCCGCGCTCGCGTGGCGTGCCGCGGGCGCGATGGTGCTCGCGCTGCTGCTCGGGTTTGGTGCGTCGTACGCCCAGACCATCATGACGGCGCTGCTGGGGCAGCGGGTAATGCAGCAATTGCGCGTGGACATCTTCGCGCACCTGCAGCGACTCCCGGTGCGCTTCTTCGACCGGAATCCCGTTGGCCGGCTTGTGACCCGGGTGACGTCGGACGTCGAATCGCTCAACGAGCTGTTCACCGCCGGCGTCGTGGCGGGACTGGGTGACCTGTTCGCGCTGTTCGCGATCGGCGCGGTCATGCTTGCCATCGATTGGCAGCTGGCGCTGTGGTCGTTTGCGGTGATTCCGCTGATCGGACTCACGTCGCAGCTGTTCCAGCGAGCCGTCCGGCATGCCTACCGTGAGATTCGTGCCCGTCTGGCGAAGATCAATGCATTTCTGCAGGAACGCATCACCGGGATGCGCATCGTGCAGCTGTTCGGGATGGAGGACGCCGAGCGCGCGCGGTTCGACGCGCTGAACCGCGACCACCTGCGCGTGCACCTGCGGTCGATCACGTATTACGCGCTGTACTTCCCGGCCATCGAAATCCTCTCGTCGGTGGCACTGGCACTGCTCATCGTTGCGGGTGCGCGGCGTGTCGAGGTGGGGACGCTCACGGTCGGCACTGTCGCTGCCTTCCTGCAACTCATCCGGCGTTTCTACCAGCCGCTGCAGGACCTGGCGGACAAGTTCAACATCCTGCAGCAGGCGATGGCGGCGAGTGAGAGAGTGTTTCGGCTGATTGATGAACCTGTCGACGTAAAGACGGACAGAACTGCGGACGTAAAGGCGGACATTAAGGCGGACATCAAGGCGGACATCAAGGCGGACAT